>JBBREW010000575.1:0-1506 GCA_038225335.1 Rhodobacterales bacterium | reverse complement strand
GTGCCGTTCCAGACGATCAGATCAGGTTCGGTTTCCGCAAGCCTGTCTGCGGCGTCAAGGATCGGGGCGATATCGAACTGGTCGCGCGACGCGGACGACAGCGAAATCTCGACCACGCGGAACCGGGCGTAATGCACCGATCCCCGGTCCCCCACTGCCTGAAACATGGCAGAAGTATAGGGTTCCAGCACCGTGTTCGAGGATGGCACCAACATGCCCACCCGCACAGGTTTTTGCGTCATGCGTTACTCCTCTCTTGCGATGCGGTGCGCCAGTGCGGGCGCAAGACCGGGGTCATCTATGGTCACGTTGATTGCCGCATCGACCGGCGTTGCCTCGGCCTGCATTTCAAGGCAGATCGCCCCTGCGATCCGCGCCTTGGCCTGCGTCGTGTGTGGGTTGGCCAGAAGCAGCCGCATCAGCCCTGCCCCGCCAGAAGGGGGGCCACATCCTGCGCAAGCGCCAGCAAGGCCGCATCATCCCCCGGTGCCGCCATGATCTGCAGGCCCAGCGGCAGGCCGGTGTCGGTGTGTCCACACGGCAGGCTGATCGCGGGCGATCCGGCGTGGTTGGCCTGCGGTGTGAACGCCGCGTGATCGCGCGGTGACGCAGGCAGACCGCCGATGATCCGGGGGGTCACGTCCCCCACGGGCCATGCGGGACAGGGCGTCGTCGGCGTCAGCACAAAAGGATGCAGCGCCAGAAATGCGCGCAGCGTAGATCCCATCCGGTGGCTGGCCTGCTGCGCCTGCGCCACGTCCACCCCGGTCAGGTCAAGCCCGCGTGTGATCTGATCGGCAATCATGTCGCCGAACCGGGACGGGTCGCGCCGGAACGCAGCCCCGTATAACGCGGCCAGCCCCGCCCATTGCAAGGGTGCGATATCCGCCCGGCCCGATGCCGCGGGCCAGACCGGCGCTGCTGTGACGACCGGGTAACCTGCGCGGCGCAGGCGGTCCACCGCCTGATCCGTCACCCGCGCCACATCCGCATCCAGCGCCTGATCAAGCCCGAATTGCGCGGCATAGGCCAGCGCCGGGCGATGCACGGCGGCCTGCAGGCGGTGCCCCGACAGAACCTGCATCGCCAGCACGATATCGTCCATACTTTGCGCAATCGGGCACAGCACGGAAATGCCCCAAACCGGTTCATCGAACCCCGGTCCATAGGGGATCAGGTCCTGACTGGGTTTGTATCCGATCACGCCCACATGTGCGGGCGGCCACCGGGTTGACCCGCCTGCATCCGTGCCCAGCGCCAAGGGCGCAAAGCCCGCAGCCACCGCCGCAGACGGCCCGCCCGATGATCCCCCCGGCGTCAGCGCCGGATCAACCGGGTTGCGGGTCATGCCATACAGCGGCGTGTTCGTGACGCCGACGCAGGCAAATTCGGATGTGGCCCCGATCCCCAGAATGATCGCACCCGCATCCCGCAACCGCGCCACCGCCACGGCATCCGCAGGGGCCCTGAAATCGGCAAAAAGCTGCGACCCTTGGGTGATCGGCA
>JBBREW010000574.1:0-1515 GCA_038225335.1 Rhodobacterales bacterium | reverse complement strand
TGCCTCCGTTGCTTCAGCACTGCTCTTGGTCTTTGTGGACTGCGTCAAGGAACTACCCGCCACACTTCTTCTGAGACCGTTCAACTTCGAAACGCTGGCGACGCGTGTGCACGAACAGGCCAGCCTGGAAAATATCGGAGGCGCAGCTCCACCAGCGATCCTCGTGATCCTTGTGGGCCTATGCGCAGTCGTTCTGCTGGCGCGCGCTAATCGTTGAAAAGCCTCTTGCACGAGGTTTCGTGTCTGAGTATTGGTGCCCGATAAGTGCCCCTATAGCTCAGCTGGTAGAGCAACTGATTTGTAATCAGTAGGTCCGCGGTTCGAGTCCGTGTGGGGGCACCACTTCAATACAAAATATCAATATGATAGGGTTCGCCAAGCAAGTCTGCCTTCGCTAGCAGATCCGCGTTTTGCGATGCGCAAATCGATCCGGTGGCACCGGGCACGGCGCGTCAACCGATAGGCACAAGGCGTGTCGCAATCCAGACGCCAAGAAATGCAGACGCCAGCCATGGTCCGAATGCGATGCGGCCTGTCACCTGTCGTCGCGCGACGAGCACATAGATCAGACCCGCCACGGCCGCGATCAGCACGACCAGCGGCAGGGCACGCAGCCCGACCCAGGCCCCGGCAGCGGCCAGCAGTTTTGCGTCGCCAAGGCCAAGACCTTCGACCCCGCGCCAGCGAAAAAAGACCTCTCCGATCAGTGCAAACGAGAGATAGCCCACCGCGGCGGCGGCGACGGCGTCCCACGGCACCGCTTGCGTCATGATCGCATTGACCGCCCACCCCGCCGCGATCAGCGGCAGCGTGTAGCGGTCAGGCAGGCGGTAAGTGCGCGCGTCGATCCGTGACAGGTGCAGCAATGCGATGGCGAGGCCTGCGGTGACCGCGATCTGAAACATGGCTTTTTTCCCTTTGCGCAACGGGTCCGCATGCCGGTCTGTCAGGTGCGCCGGAAACGTTTTTCAAAAAATCGACCCGCGTCCTGAAACCTTTATCCGGCTTTTGCGTGACTTCGTTGCGAAAGTTTAATGGCATGGCTGTTGCTTTGCGATGACCATACGTTAACGTCTTGGGACGTCATCGACCAAGTTTACAAATTTTGATGTTAAATGGGAGGGCAATAAGAATGACCTTGAAACTAAGCCAAATCTTGTCGGGCACGACCGCGCTGGCGATGGGCCTGACGGCCACGCTGGCAAGCGCGTCGTCGCACCGCGAAGCACCGGCGATCACCGAGACGCCAAAGATCGACGGCACCGACTTTTATATGTTCCGCAGCTATGAACCAGGCCGGCAGGACTATGTGACATTGATCGCAAACTATCAGCCCATCCAGTCGCCCTACGGCGGCCCGAACTATTTCACGATGGACCCGAATGCGCTCTATGAAATCCATGTCGACAACGACGGCGACGCGGTTGAAGACATCACCTTCCAGTTCGACTTTGACAACATCCTGGCCAACAAGGGCAACGGGATAGAACTGAACATCGGCGGCAAGAACGTGGC
>JBBREW010000573.1:0-1528 GCA_038225335.1 Rhodobacterales bacterium | reverse complement strand
CACGGGATCTGACCGGGTTCCGGTTCTATACCTCGCCCTTGATGCGGGCTGTGGAAACGGCCGCCATCGCGCTTGGGCCGATTGCGGAATCGATCAACACCGATGACCGGCTGCGGGAAATCGACCTTGGCGCGTGGCAGGGCCGGTTGCGCAGGGACATCGCGGGTCCGGATCTGAACGACGGCCCGGACGGCGATCTGCGGCTTTATGCGCAGGCACCGGGCGAAGGGCTGGACCGGGTGATGTCACGTGCTGCGGCCTTCATCGCGACCTTGGACCGTCCTGCGGTCATCGTCTGCCACGGGATCGTCAGCCGGATGCTGCGCTGCGTCGCACTGGATCTGGATCAGGCCGCATGGGTCGATCTGCCGGGCGGGCAGGGCAATGTGTTCCATCTGTCAAAAGGCCGGTCAGAGGAGTTGCGCTGATCCCGCCAATCGCCTAAGAGACGCCCTGTCCGGGTGGTTAGCTCAGTTGGTAGAGCGTTTCGTTTACACCGAAAATGTCGGGGGTTCGAGCCCCTCACCACCCACCAGACACCCCCCCCGAAATCCGGTCGGACCCGGTATAATCGCGCGGTCTGGCCTGCGGCGTCATTTGCGTGGTCCCGCGCCGCACAGTCCGCGTGCGCCAGGCGACGGTGACAGCGTTGCCGGTGGCGGGTAACCTCACCTCACCCCTGAGGAGAGCCGTCATGAGCTGGAACCCCGCGCTTGCGCCCCATTGCCCGATGGGCGACGACATCGACGCCATTGAAACGGTCATCGTGCCGCGCGCCCGTGATCTGGGTGGATTCGCTGTCCGCCGCGCCTTGCCCGCGCCGAAACGGCAGATGGTCGGGCCTTTCATCTTTTTCGATCAGATGGGTCCAGCAGAGTTTCTGACCGGCGCAGGCATCGACGTGCGTCCGCACCCCCATATCGGGCTGGCAACCGTGACCTATCTGCACAAAGGCACGCTGCACCACCGCGATTCCCTTGGCACCGATCAATGGATCACGCCGGGGTCGGTCAACATGATGGTGGCGGGCCATGGGATCACGCATTCGGAACGCATGGACGGCGCGGCCCGCAGGCAGCCGCAGACCTTGCTGGGCATACAGACATGGGTCGCCCTACCCGCCGGGGCAGAGGACGGTGCCGCGTCCTTTCATCACGCAGGGCAGGCGGATCTACCCCTGCTGGAGGCCGAGGGCAAATCCGTGCGCCTTGTTCTGGGCGATGCCTGGGGTGCCACAGCGCCAACCGCCACCCCGTCAGAGATGTTCTATGCGGATGCCGTCCTGAATGCCCATGCGGCGATCCCCTTGCCGGACAACCACGAGGATCGCGGGGCCTATGTGCTGGACGGAGCGGTGACCGTCGCGGGTCAGACCTTTGCGGCGGGCCGGATGATGGTGTTCCGTCCCGGCGACCGGATCAGCCTGCAGGCCGGGCCGCAGGGCGCGCGGGTCATGCTGCTGGGCGGGGCCACGCTGGAAGGACCGCGGCATATTTGGTGGAATTTCGTGGCCTCCAGCAGGGAACGG
>JBBREW010000572.1:0-1537 GCA_038225335.1 Rhodobacterales bacterium | reverse complement strand
TTGGACGCCCTTGATCCCGGCGACCGGGTGGTCGTCGAACAGTCGCTGACCTATCCAGAGGAATCCGCCGGGCGTCACATGCAGGTCGAACTGGTGCGCGCGCCGCAGCACTGGACCGTGGGTGATGCCATTGATTACCTGCGGTCCGACGTGGTCCTGCCCGACCAGTTCTATCACGTGATCCTTGTGGATGCGCGGATGCGGGCGGTGGGATATGTCACGCTTGGCCGGATGCTGAGCCACCCCCGCGAAACGCCGCTGACGGCAATCCAAGAGGATTCGTTCCGCACCTTTCACGTGGCGCAGGATGTGGAGGAAGTCGCACAGGCGATCAACCACTATCACATGATCACCGCCCCGGTGGTCGATGACGCGGACCGGATCGTCGGGGTCATCACCATCGACGACGCCATGGCCTTTCTGGAGGAGGAAGCAGAGGAGGATCTGCTACGTCTGGCCGGGGTGGGCGAAGGCAGCCTGTCGGACCGCGTGATGGAAACCACCAAGCAGCGCCTGCCGTGGCTGGCGGTCAATCTGGCCACCGCAATTCTGGCATCAATGGTGATTTCACTGTTCGAGGTCACGCTGTCATCACTGGTGGCCCTGGCCGTGCTGATGCCTATCGTCGCGTCCATGGGCGGCAATGCGGGCACGCAAAGCCTGACCGTCGCGGTCCGCGCCCTTGCCACGCGCGATCTGACCGGGGCCAACGTCTGGCGCGTCCTGCGCCGCGAGGTGCTGGTCGGTCTGATCAATGGCGTGTTGTTTGCGGTTGTCATGGGGGTCGTCGGAATTGTGTGGTTCGGATCGCCCATGCTGGGGCTGGTCATCGCCTGTGCGATGGTCATCAACATGGTGGTGGCGGGGCTGGCAGGCACCGGGGTGCCGATCGTGCTGGAACGGTGCGGCGTCGATCCGGCGCTGGCCTCGGGGGCCTTTGTCACCACGGTCACGGACATCGTGGGGTTCTTTGCCTTTCTGGGGCTGGCGGCGCTGTGGTTGCTGTGACCGACGTCAAGGCGCAGGCCCGTGCCGCCGCATTGGCCCGCCGTGCGGCGGCCCATGACGCGGTCGATCAGGGTCCGGCGGCGGCCCATCTGATGCGGGTTCTGGCCGGTAATGCGGGGGAGCCGCTGGCAGGGTATCTGCCGATGCGCAGCGAAATCGACCCTTTGCCCGCCATGACGGCTGCTGCCGCGCAGGGTCCGGTGGGGGTGCCGGTCATTGTGGGCCGCGGCCTGCCTTTGGTGTTCCGGCGGTGGACACCGGACGGTGCCACGGTTGCGGGTCCGTTCGGGGTCATGGTGCCTGTGGCGGGGGATGCGATGATCCCGCGCGTGCTCATCGTCCCGCTGGTCGGTTTTGACCGGGCCGGGGGGCGGTTGGGCTATGGCGGCGGGTTTTACGACCGCACCTTGCAGGCCCTGCGCGCCACGGGTCCGGTGCTGGCCATCGGTTATGCCTTTGCCGCGCAGCAAACTGACGACCTGCCGCTGGATGCGACCGACCAGCCGTTGGACCTGATCGTGACGGAAAC
>JBBREW010000571.1:0-1541 GCA_038225335.1 Rhodobacterales bacterium | reverse complement strand
CACTTTCTGATCGCACGCAGGCCCGGCGTCGCTTGCCCCTGCGGCATCGGCGTAGATAGACCTGCTGCCCGCACAATCACAGGGGGTGAATTGCGAATTCGCCTGCCAATGCAGACAACGACAACAGGCGCAGGACATCTGACGCGCGCGGGTCACACAAGGGGCAGCGGCGCGGCCATCGGCAGGCGCACGGACACGCACAATCCGCCGCCGCCGGCGGTGGCAAAAGTGATCTGACCGCCGTTCAGATCCACCAGATCAGCGACGATCCCCAGACCCAGCCCGGTGCCCGCCACGCTTTCATCCAGCCGCCCGCCACGTTCCAGAACATGCGCCAGGGCGGTGTCAGGGATGCCCGGCCCGTCGTCCGTCACCGTCAGGATCACGTCACGGTCATCCTGTTGCGCGGTCAGGTCAACGCGGTGCCGCGCCCACTGCACCGCATTTTCGGCCAGATTGCCGCAGATTTCTTCCAGATCTTCGCGCTCGCCTGCAAAATCCAGCGTCTCGGGGACATCGACACCAAGGGCGATCCCCCTGTCGCGGGCCATGCCGCGCAGCACCAGTGCGATGTCTTCGGCCACGTCCAGAACCGGGGTGCGCGCGCCCAGCAACCGGGCGGCCCCGACCCCCCGCGCCCGGCGCAGGTGATACTGGATCAGCCGGTCCATGCGATCGGCCGTATGGGCCGCATCGCTGCCGGGGGGCGCGTCGTTCAGAATGGCGGCCAGCGGCGTTTTCAGCGCATGGGCCAGATTGCCCACATGGTTGCGCGACCGGATCATCACAGCCCGGTTCTGATCCAGCAGCGCGTTGATTACATCAATGGGGGCGTCCACCTCTGTCAGATCGCGGCGTGGCAGGCGTTCCGCCTGACCGCTGCGGATGGCGGCGATACCCGCGCCGATGTGGCGATAGCCCGACAGGGCCATGCGCCCCTGCACCATGGCCAGTGCCGCCAACCCGGCACCCAGCGCCGCCAGCGACCAGAACAACGGGCCGCGCACGGCCGCCTGCGTGGCCGCCACGTCGGACCACGGTGCCGTCACGACGATGACAATCGGCGCGTTCCAGCCCGGAATGGTCGCCCGGCGCTGCTGCACCACAAGGCGCTGCCCGTCAGGCGCGCGGGTAAAGGGTGGCAACAAGGCGTCAAGGAACAGCGATTCCGACACAAGCAGCGCGTCCGCTGCCGGATCACCGGCAGGCACGACCTGCCAGAACCAGCCCGACAGGGGCCGCGCAAAGCGCGGATCGGCGGGCGGGCGGGTCAGCACCAGTTCATCCCCCACCACGTAAGAGTCCGCCAGCAACGCGTCTGTTGCCGCTGCCAGTTCGGCGTCGATCCGCGCCACGACAAAACGGTCCAGCACCCCGCCGATGATCAGCCACGCCGCACACAGGGCGACCGTGATCCACAGGGCCGTCAAGGTCAGGAACCGCCCGATCAGGCTGGACGGCAGACCCCATGTCCGGCGAACCCGTGTCACGCGGGACTGCCGACCAGACGATAGCCTTCGCCCCGGCGGGTTTCGATGCGG
>JBBREW010000570.1:0-1546 GCA_038225335.1 Rhodobacterales bacterium | reverse complement strand
AACGGCCAGACCTGCATCTGGGCACCGTCAAAGATGGTGCTGGACGCGGTCGATGGTCCGGCGTCCGGACCCCGCGATGCGGTGGCGCTGACGCATTGGTTCGCGGCAGAGATGTCGGCCGCTGAACTGGTGATCATCGGCGGGGATGCGGACCCCCGCGCCGCCGCCGTTGGTCTGCGGGTCCGGACGCTGCCCGCCACGGCGGACAGCCTGACATGACGCACTACTACCGCGCGATCCCGATGACCGATCCCGCGCGCCCTGACACAGCCTTGACGCTGGCGGGGGGCTGGTGCTGGTTCGACCGGGTCGAGGTTCTGGCGCGCAACACCGCACCAAAGGTGATCGCGGCGGCCGATCTGCCCGCCGATGTCCGGGCCACCCTGACCGCGCCCCGGTCTGCGGTGGCTGGCCTGCCCATGGACCGCCCGCAGATCATGGGCATCCTGAATGTGACCCCCGACAGCTTTTCCGATGGTGGTGACCACGCGACGCTGGCGGGTGCCGTGGCACAGGGGTTGGCCATGCGCGACGCGGGGGCAGGCATCATCGACGTCGGCGGCGAAAGCACGCGGCCCGGTGCCGCCCTTGTGCCTGACGCCGTGGAAACCGACCGCACCGCCCCGGTCATCGCCGCCTTGCGGCAACAGGGCGTGGTGCTGTCGATCGACACACGCAAGGCCTGCGTGGCGCAGGCGGCGGTCGCGGCGGGGGCGGGGCTGGTCAATGATGTCTCGGCGCTTGGTTGGGACCCGGCGATGGCGGGGGTGGTCGCCAGCAGTGGTGCCGCGCTGTGCCTGATGCACGCCCAGGGCACGCCGGACACGATGCAGGCGGATCCGCAGTATGATGATGTGGTGCTGGACGTCTATGACCATCTGGCCGACCGCATTGCCGTGGCGGTGGCGGCCGGGGTTGCCCGCGACCGGATCATCGTCGATCCCGGCATCGGGTTCGGCAAGACTGTCGCGCATAACCTTGCCTTGATCGGTCGGTTGTCGCTGTTTCACAGCCTTGGATGCCCTGTCCTGCTGGGCGCGTCCCGCAAGAAGTTCATCGGTACGATCACCGGCGTCAGTCTGGCCCGCGACCGCGTGGCAGGATCGCTGGCCGTGACCCTGGCCGGGGTGGCGCAGGGGGTGCAGATCCACCGCATCCACGATACGACACACACCAAGGCCGCCTGCGACATGATGCAGGCACTGGCGGAAGGAACAAGGGCATGACGGACACACTTTTTGGCACCGACGGTATCCGTGGCACGGCCAATATCTATCCCATGACGGCGGACATGGCCTTGCGGATCGGTGCTGCGGCGGGGCGGTATTTCCGCAACGACGGGTCGAACGGCCACCGCGTCGTGATCGGCAAGGACACGCGGCTGTCGGGCTATATGTTTGAAAACGCGCTGACCGCCGGTCTGACCAGCACCGGCATGAATGTGTTGCTGCTGGGGCCTGTGCCCACCCCGGCGGTGGGTCTGCTGACCGGGTCGATGCGGGCTGATCTTGGAATCATGATCTCTGCCAGCCACAACCCGCACCAC
>JBBREW010000569.1:0-1547 GCA_038225335.1 Rhodobacterales bacterium | reverse complement strand
GCCGCCCTGCACATGCTGGCAAAGGCGGGCGGGGCGCAGGTGAATGTCGTCGATCAGCCCGCCCTGTGCGACATGACCACGCCGTCACTGGTGGACCGGGACCCGGTCGTTGTGGCCATCGGCACCGAAGGCACGGCGCCCGTGCTGGCCCGTCAGATCAAGACGCAGGTCGAACAGATCCTGGACCCGCGACTGGGGGCCTTTGCGGCCTTGGCCGGGCGGCTGCGGGGTGCAGTGTCCGCCGGCATCCCCAAACAGGATCGCCGCGCGTTCTGGGGCTGGGCCTTTACCGGCACGCCGTGGCAGATGCACAAGACCGGTCAGGAACGCGCCGCGGCAGACCTGGTGAAACAGACGATCGCCAACCGCACCCTGCCACCCGTGCAGGGGCATATCGCGCTGGTCGGTGCCGGTCCCGGCGCACGCGATCTGCTGACCCTGCGTGCCGTGCAGGGCCTGCAAGAGGCCGACGTGATCTTTTACGATCGCCTTGTCGATCCAGAGGTGCTGGAACTGGCCCGCCGGGATGCGGAAAGGGTCTATGTCGGCAAGGTTGTCGGTGCCCATGCCTGGCCGCAGGACCGGATCTGCGCCCTGATCGTGGCAGAGGCGCAGCGCGGTCGGCGGGTCGTGCGTCTGAAATCCGGCGATCCCGGCATCTTTGGACGCGCGACAGAGGAACTGGAGGCAGCCCGCGCAGCAGGCATCGCCACAGAGATTGTCCCCGGCGTCACCGCCGCCAGCGCCGCCGCCGCCGTCATGGGTCAGTCCCTGACCGCCCGGGGCCAGACCGATACGCTGGTGTTAACCACGGGGCGTCATTGCGACGACGCGACGGTTGCGCATTGGGCCGATCACGCGGTGCCGGGCACCACGCTGGTGTTTTACATGGGGGTGGCCTCAGCCGACCGGATCGGACGGATGCTGGCCGACAAGGGCTTGCCCGCCGATACCAGCATCACGGTGGCAGCCGATGTCAGCAAAGTGGATCAGCACATCCTGACCACGGCCATCGACACCCTGACGCAGGATGTCCGCGACAGCGGGATCACCGGGAACGCCCTGTTCCTGATCCGCATCCCGTTTCAACCCGCCGCCGATCAGCCTGACCGGTCCGGCAGCAGGGTCGCTTCGGTTGGCCCGCTCAGGTCCAGCCAAGGGCGGCCAATGCAACACCTGCCGCAGCGCAGCCTGCAAGGACAGTCACAGGGCCAACCCTGAAGCGAAAGACGGCAAGGACAGCCACCGCGACCAAAGCCGCCGCCGCAGGGTTCACCGTGGACCAGACCGGCACATCAAGTGTCAGTCCAAAGGACGTGACGGTGCGCACCACGTCAAAGATGACATGAAGCCCGAACCACACCGCAAGGTTCAGGATCACGCCGACCACCGCCGCGGTGATCGCTGTCAGCGCCGCCGTCAGCGCCTTGTTGTCGCGCAGTTGTTCGATGAACGGCGCACCCAGAAAAATCCACAAAAAGCAGGGTGTGAACGTGACCCAGGTGGTCAGCAGACCGCCCAGCGTGCCGGCCATCAGCGGCGACAGC
>JBBREW010000568.1:0-1554 GCA_038225335.1 Rhodobacterales bacterium | reverse complement strand
CCGTGCAGCATCGCACCCATCTGTGGGGCACGCTGCACCGCGCTGCGGGCCTCGTCCGTGATCCGTTCCCAGACCGGATCAAGATGCAGCAGGTTTGTTTGCGGTTCGGCCATGACGGTGTCCTTTGGGTGACGTGTCTTCCCAAGCATATAGGATGCATCGGCAAAGATCAAAACCCGCCGGGGCGACAATCGCACCGCGCAAGATCTGCTGTAACCCGGGATCGGTGCCGCACCGCCGGTCTGCGCCTGTCCTGTGGCCAAGGACCGCCAAGGCTGCCGCCGCCAGTGTCCCATCCCCCCACAGCGCATGACGTTTGCGCAGACGCTTGCGATAACGGTCCGCCAACCGCGCGCCGCGCACCATGGCAAGGGCGGCTGCCGGGCGGGTCGTTTGTGGCAGGCTGCCCAGCACGCGGGCCGCCATGATCAGATCGCCGGCGTGCACCCGCCGCATCACGCAACCCCGTCAACCTGCACGAAATCACCCGTGCCATAGCGGGCCGACACCTGCGCCACCGCCACAACATAATCCGCTCCCTGCAGATCGGACTGTTGCATGGCCTGTGGATAGACCCATTCCGACGTCGCCACCGTCACTTCGCGGCGCAGGGCATTACCCTGCCTGATCTGGACGACATAGCTTTCCGACACTTCTCCCACTGGCACATCGCCACGCGACCACAGATCGCCGTCGATCCGCGTCTGCCTGATCCAGCGGATCGCGGTGCCGCCCGCCACCGCTGCGGCGGTCAGATGCACGACAGGATAGGGGCGGTCGCCGTTGCCCTTGAACGCGATGGTCCGCTGGCGGTAAACCGGATCGTGCACCGGCCGCTTGACCGGGCCAAAGCGAAAGACGCGGTCCTGTCCCAGCGTGGCAGAGGGCAGCGTGATGCGCGACGGGCGGTCGTCCAGCACGACAACCCGTGATCCCACAGGCCAGCTTTCCCGCATCTGTCCGCTGCTGCCCCATTGGCCGCGCAGCAGATCGGTCAGGTCATAGGTGCCGGGGCCGATCAGTTGCGCCTGTGCGAACTGCACGATTTCCCAGCCGTCCGGGCTGCCGTCACCGATGGCCAGCATGTTGTCCCCCGCCAGCACGGCGCCCGGATCAATGGCGCGCAGACTGCCGCTGACGAGCCTCACCCGCAGCACCTGACGGTCCCACAACCCGGTGCGCCCGCAGGGCAGCGGGGTCACAAGGGTGCCGACCGTGCTGCGATGGCGGATCACATCCTGCAAGATGAACGTCTGACCCGGCACCGCACCGTAAAGCGCGACACCCCCCGACCAAGGCTGACTGGTCGCCGCAAACAGCGGTGCCGCCACCGTGTCCGCCGTGCCGATCAGCGGCAGGTCAAGAAACAACCCCACCACGGGCGTTGGCGCCACGAAAGGCCGCAACCGGGGCGGTTCCGCCTGATGGCGCTGCGGCAGATAGATTTCGGGATCAACACGCGTCGCCTCGACGATGCGCAGGCCCGCCGCCTCGATCCGGTCGATCCGGTAGGCATCCCGGCGGCCTGCGGCCGCAAGCGTGATCACATCCCCC
>JBBREW010000567.1:0-1561 GCA_038225335.1 Rhodobacterales bacterium | reverse complement strand
AATTCGCGCACGAAACTGCCGTTCGCCATGTTCAGCGTCTTGTGCTGGTGACCGATGGCGGCATCGGTAAAATCAATCTCGAAATCAATCTGCAGACTGGTGGCGGGGCGCAGGCTGGCCCAGGCGGCGGCGGTGCCAACGTGGATTTCGTCCAGCACCTTGATCGCGCGCAGAGGGGCCATCATGCGGGTCAGACCGGTCGCCACGATCCCGCGCACAAAGGCGGCGGCGCTGCCATCCATGATCGGCACCTCTGGCCCGTCGATGTCGATGATGGCGTTATGCACGCCACAGCCCGACAGCGCCGCCATCAGATGTTCGATGGTGGACACGCTGACATCGCCGCAGGTCAGCCGGGTGTTCAGGGGCGACACCTCGACCCGGTCCCAGCGGGCAGGCAGACGCCTGCCGTGGCCCGCCGCATCGCTGCGCACGAAAACAATGCCCGTATTGGCCGCAGCGGGACGCAGCACAAGACGTGCCGGTGCCCCGGAATGAAGCCCGTGACCGTTGAATGTCAGTGTGGATCGCAGGGTGGTCTGCATGGGGCGGTGCCTCGATGGGATGTGCCACGGTTCAGCCGGGGCATACTGCTTCTTAATCTGTCAGATAGGCGCAGGCATCCCACCCCGCAATTCACACATTGCAACGGTCTGAAACATCGCCGATCGCGCGCGACAACCCCCTGATCTGAAACGAAAAAGGCCACCCCAAGGGGCGGCCTTTCACGCTCACGTTGCTGTGGTCAGTTGGCCTGACGCCGCAGAAAGGCGGGAATCTCGATCCGTTCCTGATCCGGGTCATGTTCCTGATCCGCACGCGGCTGGTCGCGCAAGGCGCTGACCTGCGGCTGCTGGCGGGTCGCCTGCGGGGCCGGTGCCTCGCCCTGCCCGGTCATGCGGTTGATCAGCGAATTGATCCCGAAGCGGGGCTTTTCACCCTCTGCCTGACGCGGTGCCTGTTCACTGACGCGGGGTATCATACCCTCTTTCGGCTGGCGGTTCACCGCAGCCGCAAGGCGGGCCATTGCTTCGGGTGTCGGCGTGCCGGGCTTGGTGGCGCGGGGTGCCACAAAGGATTCGGGGGTGTCGATATCGGGTTCCTGCTGCGGGCGATAGGCGGGCGGCGGCAGTGCGTCGTCGTCCAGCGCCGCGTGGATGTCGGCGAAATCGTCGTCCATCGGCTCCAGATCGCGGGCGTCGTCGATGTTTTCAAACAAGGACCGTTCGTCGTGACGCGGTGCGGGTGCCGCATGGCGCGCGGCAGGTTGCTGGCGCTGTGCAGGCTGCTGACGTTCTTCGGCGTGGCGCGCCTCTGGCTGGCGCACCTCCTGCTGGCGGGAGGCGGGCTGCTGGCGCGGCGCGTCGCGGTAATCCTGCTGAGTCGTCCGCGTTGCGGGGGCGGCAGCACGCGGTGCGGGTTCAGGATTACGGATCGGCTGGTTCATCGACATCGACCGACGCGGGATCGGCATATCATCAGCACGGGCACGGGCGTCGATGCCGGTGGCCACGACAGACACGCGCATCCGGCCTTCCATGCCGGTATCAAGGGTGGAACC
>JBBREW010000566.1:0-1564 GCA_038225335.1 Rhodobacterales bacterium | reverse complement strand
GAACAGGCATAGGCGGCGGGGATCGCCAGAATGACCGCCAGCGCCCCCCCGGATGCCGACAGCTTCAGCCCGTTCCACAGATAGATCAAAAAGGCGGAGTCCGTCAGGATCTGGCGGAAATTGTCCAGCGTCGGTGCCGCCGGGATGAACCGCGCCGCCCCCAGATAGATTTCCGCCGGGGTGCGCAGCGCAAGGCTCAGCAGCCATGCAAACGGCAGGGCGAAAAACACGCCCAGCAGGCCCAGCACGACATAAGTGCCGATATCGCCCCACTGCGACCGCGTCATGCATCGCCTTTCATGCGGCCCAGCCAGCCATGCACGATGGCCGCCATGACCACGCTGATGGCGAACAGGATCAGGGCCAGAACGCTGCCACCCGCCAGATCAAGGTTGTAAAAGACCGTGTTGAAGGTGAACAGCGACAGCACCTCTGTCGCGCGGCCCGGCCCGCCCCCCGTCAGGGCAAGGATCGAATCAAAGGTGTTCAGCGTCTGCACCGTGACCAGCACCGTATTCACCGCAATCGCCCGGCGCAGCAGCGGCAGCGTGATAAAACGAAACGTGGCCCAAGGCCCCGCCGCGTCCAGTGCCGCCACCTCGTACAGAACCGGGTCGATACTGCGCCGGGCGGCGTAGAACACGATCATCGAAAACGCCGTGCCCTGCCACAGGTTCGCAATCACGGCAGAGGCCATCGCCATGCGCGGGTTCGACAGCCACGCCACCGGCCCTGCCCCCACATAGGCCAACAGACTGTTCAGGGTGCCGTAAGGTGCTTCGTCGAACAGCATCTGCCAGATCAGACCATTGGCGATGCCCGGCACCACCCATGCGGCCAGCACCAGCGTGCGGAACGCAGCCATCCCCGGCAACCGCCGCCGTTCGGCCCGCACGATCAGCAAGGCGATGCACAGACCGACGATCTGCAAGGCCACGACATTGACCCCGGTGAAGATCAGCGTCGTCCCCAGCACGGTCGCCAGTGCGGGGTCCGACACGATGCCACGCAGCGTCCCCAAACCATAAGACGTGGGCGGCGCCAGCAAGGTCGCATTGCTGAACGCCAGCCGGATCACGTCCATCACCGGCACCGCATAGAACACGGCCAGTATGGCCACCGCCGGGATCAGCCACGGCAGAGGGTGGCGATCCTCTGGCGCAGGACCACGGGTCCGTCCTGCGCCAAAGGGGGCTGCGGCCCGACGTGCCGCGCTTGTCGTCACTGGCGGTCGTACGCCGCTTGTACTGCTGCCGCTGCCGTATCCAGTGCCGTTTCCGGATCAGCCGTGCCAGACAGCACGTCGCCCAGCAAAATCTGGATCTGGTTCGAGATTTCGGGATAGATGGCCGCACCGGGACGCGCCTCGCCGTTTTCGAGTGCGGCGCTGAAGATGGCGTATTCCGGTCCGTCATAGGCGTCGTAGGCGTCATAGAGCGCCGCAGAGGTGGGCAGCAACCCTTGGGCCGCATTGCCGGGACCGGCATAGATTTCCTTCACGATCTCGCCGCACAGGGCGGCCTTTTCGGGATCGTCGGACAAGGCCGCGATGGTCCAGCCACCG
>JBBREW010000565.1:0-1564 GCA_038225335.1 Rhodobacterales bacterium | reverse complement strand
GCGCGGGCAAATCCATCATGGGCCGCAATCGCAAGCCGGGTGCATTGCGCCTGCGACAAGGCCGCGTTCGTGGCCACGATCCCAAGGGTCGTGTTGCGGCTATCGCCCTTCATTGCGGGCCTGCCCATGGGGGTGGTGGGCGAGGGACCAAGATGCCCGAACTCTCCGTTTTCTTCCCAGGGGGCGGCCCAAAAGTGCGCCCCGTCGCCGACCGTCGCGGACCCCATGGCATTGACGGCGACAAGGGCGGACACGATGACGCCGCCCGGCAGGCGGGTCGATGCCTGTCCCAGACCGCCTTTCAGGGTGGCGGTGGTTGCGCCGTAGCCAGCCCCGACAGTGCCCAAGGCCGGTGTGGCGTCAGCGGCGGCGAGGGCCAGCGCGCCCAGTGCGGCATAGGGGTTCTGATCCCAATCCTTGTCCCCGCCGTTGGCAAGGTCGAACAGGATCGCCGCGGGCACAATCGGCACCCGCTGGTCGCCGACGGCAAAACCGCGGCCCTGCGCCCGCAGCGCATTGGCCACGCCTGACGCGGCATCCAACCCCAGTGCCGAACCGCCCGACAGGACAAGCGCATCGACCCGGTCCACCAGCCTGTCCGGTGCAAGCAGATCCGTTTCCCGCGTCCCCGGTGCGCCGCCCATCACATGCACACCGCAGATGAAGGGTTGAGAGGCTGTGACGACGGTGACACCGGACCGGATTGCGGCGTCATGGGCATGGCCGACAAGAATACCCGGCACATCGGTCAGCAGGTTACGCACGATCAGACGGTCACGATGATGTGACCCAGATAGGTCAGGTGCGGCGTGTCATCCAGCGTGTAGGGCAGGTCGTGAAATGCGTTTTCCGTAATCAGGATCAACGTGCTGTCCCCCGCCAGCCGCAGCAGAATATCGTCGGTTTCGTCGCCGGTCAAAAATTCCAGAAGCCGGGTCTGGATATCGCCGTGGATGACCTCCACCTCTGCCTCGTCGATGAAAGCGCCGTCCAGTTCGACGGTCAGGCGGCTGGGCTGGTCGATCCCGGGCGGGGCGGCGCAAAACGCGTCCGCTGCGGTCTGGCTGGGAAAATTCCCTGCAAAAAGATGAAGTTGCAATTCACCCCTTGTTTGATGGACGGGTTCCTGCGGCTGGGCGACCCGGTTGCTTTCGGATGGAATGATCCGCGCCACATCGCGCAGGCCGCGCCGGGCGACGTAACGCATCATGCGGTTGACCAAGGCTGCAATGTTCATAGGCAAGGCTTCCCGTGGAGGACATGGCGATCGGCAGGGCAACGGTTGATCCTGCCGGGGCCTGTCCCACCATCTTGCGGCCAAAATGCGACGTTGCAACGCCCAAATCAGGTTATGCCAGTACAGAGCGGCGGCAAAAGGACGTCCAGCAGGCAAAAACAAAGCAACACGCAGGATTTTGACAGTTTGAAACATGACTTGACACGGGGTTGCATTGCCATTCCGGCCACGCCTGTTAGGTGCTTTGTGAAATATGAAAGAATGGTGTTGTTGTCATGACCCTGTCCTCTGCCTTTAGCCGTCGCACCTTTGGGGCCATGGTGCTTG
>JBBREW010000564.1:0-1565 GCA_038225335.1 Rhodobacterales bacterium | reverse complement strand
CCGGACGGTGACGGTGGCCTGCGCGTCGGTGCCTTCGGTCACCGCATGGACCTGATACAGGGCCAGCCGCGCGCCATGATCGAACAGCGCCTTGACCGCGTTGAAGGCACTGTCCACCGGGCCGTCGCCCGTGGTGCTGGCGCTTTGGTCGGTGCCGTCGATATTCAGCACGATGTCGGCGGTCTGGGGGCCATCGGTGCCGCAGACAACGCGCAATGATTTCAGACGGATGCGATCCTCGACCGCATCGTTCTGGCGCATCAGGGCGACAAGGTCTTCTTCGAACACTTCCTTTTTGCGGTCCGCCAGTTCCTTGAACCGGATGAACACATCGGCCAGTTGGTTGTCGGCAAGGTCATAACCCAGTTCGGACAGCTTTGACCGCAAGGCCGCACGCCCGGAATGCTTGCCCATCACGATGCTGGTTTCTGTCAGACCGACATCCGTGGGCCGCATGATTTCAAAGGTTTCCGCGTTTTTCAGCATCCCGTCCTGATGAATACCCGATTCGTGGGCAAAGGCATTCTTGCCGACGATGGCCTTGTTGAACTGCACCGGGAAACCGGACACGGTGGCCACCCGGCGCGAAATCGCCATGATCTTTTTCGTGTCCACGGCAGAATGGAACGGCATGATGTCGGCGCGGACCTTCAGCGCCATAACGACCTCTTCGAGTGCGGTGTTGCCCGCGCGTTCGCCAAGGCCGTTGATGGTGCATTCGATCTGGCGCGCTCCACCGGCCACGGCGGCAAGGCTGTTGGCCGTCGCCATGCCAAGGTCGTTGTGGCAATGCGTGGCAAAGATCACATCCTGCGCACCTTCACATTCCGCGATCAGGCGCCGGATCAGATCCGCTGATTCGACCGGTGCGGTATAGCCGACGGTGTCGGGGATATTGATGGTCGTGGCCCCCGCGCTGATCGCGATTTCAACGGTGCGTTTCAGGAAATCCCATTCCGTCCGGGTCGCGTCCATCGACGACCATTGCACGTCGTCGCACAGGTTGCGGGCGTGGGTGACGCAGTCGTGGATGCGGACCGCCATTTCATCCATCGTCAGGTTGGGGATCGCGCGGTGCAGCGGGGACGTGCCGATAAAGGTGTGGATGCGCGGGCGTTTGGCGTGTTTCACCGCGTCCCAGCAGCGGTCGATATCCTTGAAATTCGCGCGGGCCAGACCGCAGATCGTGGCGTTGCGCGACGCCTTAGCGATGCCGGACACGGCGGCAAAATCGCCTTCGGACGCGATGGGGAACCCGGCCTCGATGATATCGACGCCCATGTCATCCAGCATCGCCGCAATTTCCAGCTTTTCGGCATGGGTCATGGTGGCGCCGGGGGATTGTTCACCATCGCGCAGCGTGGTGTCGAAAATGAAAACGCGGTCGGTCATTGGCTGTGGTCCTGAACTGCTGATCTGTCTGAGGGGGGATGTCGGCGCGGGCCTGTCGTCGAGCGGTCGCGCCGAAAGGCACGCTCAGGCGTGGTTCAGGCGTAGGGTCCGCTGGCCTTTGGCCGGAATGATGCGACACATCGTCATGCGGCAGACTATAACGCCGGATTTTC
>JBBREW010000563.1:0-1597 GCA_038225335.1 Rhodobacterales bacterium | reverse complement strand
TCAACGCCACGACCAGCGCGCTGGGGATCGGAAACCCCACCGTGGATCAGCTGTTGCAGGGTCAGGGGCGCATTGCCCTTGATGCGGCAAAATCCGGCGATGACATCACGCTGCGGACCTTTGAAGTGGCCTTTCCGCAATTCAGTTTGGCGGGCAACCTGACCGCCGCAGGGGGCGGGGCTGCGAATGGCACAATTGATGCGCGTCTGGCGGATATCGGGCTGTTCACCGACGCCCTGTCCGGTCCCGTGACCGCCGCAGGACAGGTGGGCCGGATGGCTGCCGGTGGATACAGCCTGAACCTGAACGCGACGGGACCGGGGGGCATTACAGCCACCGCAGCCGGTCAGGTCGCGGCGAATGGTGTGCTGGATGTTGACCTGTCCGGCAACGCGCCGCTGGGTCTTGCCAATCCGTACCTTGACCCACGCAGGCTGGACGGCATTGCTGGCTTCAACCTGTCGGTCAACGGCCCGCCTGCCCTGTCGTCGGTCAGTGGCACGATCACCACCAGCGGTGCGCGTCTGGCCGATCCCCGGTTGGGAGAGGCGCTGACCGATATCGGTGCCACGGTCACGCTGTCGGGGGATCAGGCGCAGATCGCGCTGACCGGCAATGTGCTGACCGGCGGCGCCATCGCCGTGAATGGACCCGTGGCCCTGACCGCACCCTTTGATGCGGCCCTTGCGCTGGATCTGAACAACGTCGTGCTGCGCGATCCGAACCTGTACGAAACGACCGTCGCCGGACAGGTCACGGTAACCGGGCCGCTGGCGGGGGGGGCCACGATCTTTGGTCGTCTGGCGCTGGAAGAGACGAACGTGCAGGTCCCGTCATCGGGTGTCGGTGCCTTGGGCGAATTGCCGGAGGTGACGCACCTGAACCCCAGCGCGCCTGTGCGTCTGACCCTGAACCGCGCCGATGTGGCCCTGACACCCGCACCCCCGGCGGTGGCGGGAACGGGTCCGGTCTATCCGCTGGATATCCGGGTCGATGCGCCGAACCGGATCTTTATCCGTGGGCGCGGGCTTGATGCGGAACTGGGGGGCAGCCTGCGTCTGGGCGGCACGACCGCCGATATCGTGCCCGTCGGGCAATTCGATCTGCAACGGGGCCGGATCAGCATCCTGCAACAGCGGTTCGAGCTGACCGAAGGATCGGCATCGCTGCAAGGCGATTTCATCCCCTATATCCGTCTGGTCGCCACGACAGAGGCCGCGACCGGCACGGTCATCAACATCGTGGTCGAAGGTCCGGCAAATGCACCGGAGGTCACGTTCCAGTCGGTGCCCGATCTGCCGCAGGACGAGGTGTTGTCACAACTGATCTTTGGCCGGGACATTTCGGAAATCAGCCCCTTGCAGGCCGTGCAACTGGCGGCGGCGGTCGGCACCCTTGCGGGGCGCGGCGGCGGCGGGTTGATCGACAACTTTCGCGCAGGGATCGGTCTGGACGATTTCGATGTCACCACCGACGAATCCGGTAATGCGGCGGTGCGGGCGGGCAAGTATCTGACCGACAACGTCTATACCGATGTGACGATCGGCAGCGACGGATCGACAGAGATCAACCTGAACCTTGATATCACCGACGAAAT
>JBBREW010000562.1:0-1626 GCA_038225335.1 Rhodobacterales bacterium | reverse complement strand
TCAGGCGATCCGGCTGTTTGCCCGTTTCGTCACCGCGGCCCGTGCCGACTGGCGCGGATGCGCGCCCGAACCGCGCCAGCGCGTCTATTTCGGCAACCACACCAGCAACGGCGACATGCCGATGATCTGGGCCGTGCTGCCCCCCGCCCTGCGCCGCGTGACACGCCCCGTCGCCGCCGCCGACTACTGGCTGACCAGCCCGCTGCGCGCCTTTGCCGGCCGCGACGTGTTCAAGGCCGTGCTGATTGATCGGCGGCCAGAGGTGAACGACAACCCGATGGAGAAGATCATCGCAGCCCTTGACGACGGATCGTCCCTGATCATCTTTCCCGAAGGCAAACGCAACATGGGCCCCCACCCGCTGCTGCCGTTCAAGGCGGGGTTGTACAACATCGGCCTTCAACGGCCCGATGTCGACCTGATCCCGGTCTGGATCGCGAACCTAAACGCGATCATGCCAAAGGGCGAAATCATCCCCCTGCCCCTGATCTGCACCGTCACCTTCGGTGCGCCCGTGCAGGTGGCAGAGGGTGAGGACAAGGACAGCTATCTGGCCCGCGCCAGCGCCGCACTTGCTGCCCTGCGACCAGACGCGCCGTTATCCCTGACAGAGGTGCGGCCATGACCGCCACAACCCTTGACCTGCTGCTGCTGGCCCTTGGCGTCGGCGGCATCCTGATCGCCCTGACGGTGCTGGGCGAGGTGCTGCGCGCCCGCCAGCCCGCAGACCAGCCGAATCCGGTGCTGGACACCTACCAGACCCGGATCGAGAGTTGGTGGACGCTTGTGGTCCTTGTCGGCCTTGCCCTGCTGACCGGGCGCTTCGGCGTGATCCTGCTGTCGCTGTTCGCGTCCTTCGCCGCGCTGCGCGAATTCCTGACGCTGACGGCCAAGGCGCGGGCGGACCATCTGTCGCTGGCGCTGGCGTTCTTTGCGGTGCTGCCGCTGCAATATCTGTTCGTCTTCATGGGCTGGCACGGCATCTACACGATCTTCATCCCGGTCTATGTCTTTTTGCTGCTGCCCGTGATCTCGGCCCTGCGCGGGCAGCCGGAACGGTTCCTGATCCGCGTGGCGGAAACGCAATGGGGCCTGATGATCTGCGTCTTTTGCCTGTCCCACGTGCCCGCGCTTCTGGCGCTGAACCTGCCGGGCACCGGCGACCGTAACGTGCTGATCATCGCGTTTCTGGTGATCGTGGTGCAGTTGGGCGACCTGCTGGAATACTGGTTTGGCCGCCGCATCGGTCGGCGCAAGATCGCCCCGGCCCTGTCGCCCAAAACCGTCGAAGGCATGGTCTGCGGCATCGTCAGCGCCGCCCTGATCGGCGCAATCTTGTCGTGGATCACGCCCTTTGGCATCGTGGGTGCCGCCGCGATGGCGGCGATGGCCAGTGCGGTGGGCATGGCGGGTGGCATCGTCTTTGCGGCGATCAAGCGCGACCGGGGCGTACGCGACTGGTCGCACCTGATCCCCGGTCAAGGGGGCGTGCTGGACCAGTTGGACGGCGTGCTGTTCGCGGCCCCGATCTTTTACCACGTCACGCGGTATGTCTGGGGCATCTATCCAGTGTAATCGGCGTCTGACACAGGTTCCAGCCACGTCACGGCGCTGCCGTCCACCGCC
>JBBREW010000561.1:0-1634 GCA_038225335.1 Rhodobacterales bacterium | reverse complement strand
AGGGTCAGGCGCCGTAGGGCACCCAGACCGTCTTGATCTCTGTGGCATGGGCGAGAATCGTTGTGGTGGTGTCCTGCGCCGGGTCGATCCCGCCGCACCATGTGCGTTTGAGATTGCCCGCCGCAAGGGTTTCGATCTGTTTCGACACGGATGGGTCCGCCAGTGACCAGACCGCGTCGATGTCCATGTGCCGGGCCATCGCATCCGCAAGGTCCGCATGATCGCCGGTCAGGATATTGACCACACCGCCCGGCAGGTCCGACGTATCCAGCACCTGATAGAAATCCGTCGCCGCAAGGGGATAGGCCTGTGATGCTGCCATCACGACACGGTTGCCCATGGCGATCGCCGGGGCCATCAGACTGATCAGACCCGCAAGCGGTGCTGTATCCGGGCAAAGAATCCCGATTGTCCCGACCGGTTCCTTCATCGCAAGGGCGACCCCGCGGATTGGCACGCCGTGCACCTGACCGTCATATTTGTCGGCCCAGGCGGCGGCGGTGAACAAACGGTCGATGGCGGTTGCGACCTCTGCCGTGCCATCACCACCGGTCATCGCCGTGATCTGCCCGGCAAATTCCGCAGCCCGCGCTGACAGGTTTTCCGCAATGAAATACAGAATCTGTGCGCGGGCATGGCCGGTTGTGCGACCCCATCCTGCTGCCGTGTTGGCGGCCTCGACCGCGTTGCGCAGGTCCTTGCGGCTGGCAAGGCCGACATGGCCCAGCAAGGCCCCTTTGGGTCCGTACACGGCGCGGGAATAACCGCTGTCGGGCCGGGCCTGCTTGCCCCCGATGTAAAGTTTCGGCGTCCGGTCCAGACCATTGCCGCCGCCGCTGCCCGCATGGGCTGTGGCCACCTGCGGGACCGGGGCGGGTGTCGTGGGCCGGGTATAGCCGGACAATCCTTCCCAGCCGCCTTCACGGCCAAAGCCGCTTTCGCGCAGACCGCCGAACCCGGCCGCTGCATCCATCATGTTGGTCCCGTTGACCCAGACGATGCCTGCCACCAGCTTTGGCGCGATATCCAGCGCCAGATTGATATTTTCCGACCAGACCGACGCGGCCAGACCATAGCGTGTGCTGTTGGCGATCTCGACCGCTTCGGCAGGGGTGCGGAACGTCGTGGCGACAAGCACGGGGCCAAAGATTTCCTGCTGCATAAGCGGCGATGCCGCTGACAACCCGGTGATCAGCGTGGGCGGGTAAAAACAGCCCGTTGGTGCGGCGACGGCGTAGGTGTCGCCTTCGGTATGGGTCGCCAGGAGGTCGGCAATGCGGTCGCGTTGCTGCGGATGCACGATGGCGCCCACGTCGATGGATTTGTCCAGCGGATTGCCGATGCGCAGACCGTCCATGCGCCGCCGCAGCTTGGTGTAGAAGGCATCGCTGATGCCTTCCTGCACCAACAGCCGCGACCCGGCACAGCAGACCTGACCCTGATTGAACCAGATCGCATCGACCAGCCCTTCGACGGCGGAATCGATGTCGGCGTCCTCGAACACGATATATGGCCCCTTGCCCCCCAGTTCGAGGGAGAGGGCCTTGCCGGACCCTGCGGTCAAGGTGCGGATGCGGCGACCAACGGCGGTGGACCCGGTAAAGGCGACCTTGTCCACATCGGCGGTCACGATC
>JBBREW010000560.1:0-1639 GCA_038225335.1 Rhodobacterales bacterium | reverse complement strand
GCAGGCACCGCGATCCTGTTCCTGTTGCAAGCGGCAGAGGTCAGCCATTGGCACACCGTCGATGCGGCGGAAATCTGGTTCTGGCATGCGGGTGCGCCCCTGATCCTGTCGCGGGCAGCAGACACAACCGGCCCCGCGACCTACGATGTGCTGGGGCCCGATGTGATGGCAGGTCAGTCACCGCAACTCATCGTGTTACCCCAGCACTGGCAATCGGCGCGCAGCACCGGTGACTGGACCTTGGTCAGTTGCACGGTGACGCCCGGATTCACCTTTGACGGCTTTCATCTGGCGCAACCGGGGTTCGACATTCCGCGCTGACGGGGCGGACAGGTGCCCGCGCGGGGGGCGTTTGCACCTTGGCTGTCGGCGGTGGCTTTGACATGGTGCCCGCATTGTCGGCGCTGTCCGGCATCCGCAAAAGGACATCTGCCATGACCGACACAGCCCGCACCGTCAACATCCACGCGACCGGAGGGCCAGAGGTCCTGACGCTGGAGGATCGCCCCGTCGGCACGCCCGGCCAAGGCGAGATCCGGATCGACCACAAGGCCTGCGGGTTGAATTACATCGACGTCTATCATCGCAGCGGTGTCTATCCCCTGTCCCTGCCGCACAGCATCGGGATGGAGGCGGCAGGCATCGTCACGGCGGTCGGCGCTGGCGTGACCCATCTGGCGGTGGGCGACCGCGTGGCCTATGCCGCACAGCCGCCCGGAGCCTATACGCAGGCCCGCGTGATGCCCGCAGCGCAGGTCTGCCCGCTGCCCGACGCCATTTCCTTTGCCGAAGGTGCGGCGATGATGTTGCAGGGCATGACGGTGGAATATCTTTTCCATCGCACTGTCCCGCTGAAGGCGGGGGATACCGTCCTGATGCACGCCGCCGCCGGCGGGGTCGGTCTGATCGCCTGCCAATGGGCAAAATCCGAAGGCATCACCCTGATCGGCACCGCGGGCAGCGATGCAAAGTGCCAGTTGGCGCTGGATCACGGCGCGGCGCATATGATCAATTACAGCACCGAAGATTTCACCGCCCGCGTGCGCGCGATCACGAAGGGGCGCGGTGTGGACGTGGTCATGGATTCCATTGGGCGCGATACCTTTGCGGGTTCGCTGGATTGCCTGCGCCCCTTGGGCATGATGATCAGCTTTGGCAACGCGTCGGGCGTCGTGCCGCCCGTTGATCTGGGTGTACTGGCGGCCAAGGGATCGTTGCAGATCACCCGCCCCACCCTGTTCACCCACATTTCGGACCACGCGACCTGTCAGGCCATGGCCGCCCATCTGTGCGACAAGGTCACCAGCGGCGCTGTGCGGATCACCATCGGCCAGACCTTTGATCGGGCGGATGTCGCGGCGGCCCCCCGCGCGCTGGAATCGCGCGAAACGCCCGGGTCCACGGTGCTGACCCTCTGACGCAGGCGTGATGGGTGCGGACTGGCACGACGGTGAAGCTGCGTCATATCACGGGGCATGACACAACTGACACGCCGCCTGTTCATCGCCAGCACGCTGGTCGCCGCCACCACCGCCACCCGCCTGCCCGCGCAGACGACGCCCATGTGGGACAGTATTATGGACCGTGCGCGCGGCCTTGATCAGCTGCACAGTCTGATCGTGGCCAAGGCGGGACAGAC
>JBBREW010000559.1:0-1641 GCA_038225335.1 Rhodobacterales bacterium | reverse complement strand
GAACCCCAAGCGTGTCAAACTGCGGCTTGTGGTGACGCGCAACGCGCTGGACAAGCTGGCCGACGCGGTGGCGCAGACGGATATGGATCCGGAAATCAGCGATCCGCGCAAATTTGCCGCCCCCATCGACCCGCAATCCGTGCATCAGGGCGCCGCATTGGAGGTCAAACCGCTGGACTGGGGCAGTCTGGAGGATATCGCATTGGGTGACGGTCCGCAGCCGCCGCGCATCATCCTGCTGGACCGCGTCACCGATCCGCACAACGTGGGCGCGATCCTGCGGTCGGCAGAGGTGTTCGGTGCCCGCGCGGTGGTTGCCGTGCAGCGCCACGCCGCGCCGGAAACAGGGGCGCTTGCAAAGACCGCGTCGGGTGCCCTTGAACGGCAACCCTATCTGCGGGTGCGCAATCTGGCCGATGCTATGACGCAGTTGCAGGGCATGGGGTATATCGTGCTGGGGCTGGACGGCATGGCAGAGCAGACCATCGCAGAGGCGTTGGACGGGCGGCAGGACCGGCCTGTGGCGCTGGTGCTGGGGGCTGAAGGACCGGGCTTGCGCGAAAAAAGCATGGACACCTGCGACGCGGTGGTGCGGATCGGTGCGGCGGGCGGGTTCGGGTCGCTCAACGTGTCCAACGCGGCTGCGGTCGCACTTTACGCAAGCAAGGCGTGACGGGGGCTGTTTTTGGTGTGGCCCTGTCCGGTCGTCACGGGCCGGTCACGATGCAGAGAGTCCCGGATGCGCAGGCAGGCCCCGCCCCCCATGTCAAAGGCCAGGCAGGCTGCGGAACCGGCGTGCCTGTGATGATAGTCCCTCGTTCCACCCCTTGCGCCCGGGCCCGACCCGGGCGCCTTTTTGACCAAGGCAGCCGTCATGGATGATAAAACCCTGCACGATATACTGAAACGGGTGCGCAGGATTGCCGTGGTTGGCATGTCCGCCAACCCCGCCCGGCCCAGTCACGGTGTCGCCCGCTATCTGCAAGGTGCGGGCTATCAGATCGTGCCGGTGAACCCCGGTCTGGCCGGGCAGACCTTGCTGGGTGAAACGGTCTATGGCCATCTGGCGGATGTGCCGGATGCGGTGGATATGGTCGATGTGTTCCGCACCTCTGATGCCGTGCCGGGGATCGTGCAAGAGGCGCTTGCCCGTTGGCCCGGTCTGGACGTCATCTGGCTGCAACTGGGCGTCCGCCACGATGCCGCCGCCGCCGCGGCACGCGCGCAGGGCGTGACGGTGGTGCAGGACAGGTGTCCCAAGATCGATCATCAGCGGCTGATCGGGCGGTGAACCTGCGCGCGTGAGGGGTGCGGGTCCTGTGGCGGCCCCGCGCGCGGGGCTGATCTCATGGGGGCGTGGGAACAGGCCGTCCCTGCGGGACGGGTGGAGGCGCTGCCTCCACACCTCCGGGATATTTGGGACGAGAAGAAAGGGACGTGCGGGAGAGGGGTTGGGCGGCCCGAGCTGGACGGATGGGGCTGGATAGCTGGGGTTGGGCGGTTGCGCCTTTGCGGTGCTGCCCCATAGATCCCGCGGGGGCGTGTCAGGAGGGGCGGGCTGCTTTTTCGGCAAGGCCTGATCTGGCCTGACGGCGGTCCAGTTCCTGCATCACATCCGCAAGCGGCACGTCGCAGGCGGCC
>JBBREW010000558.1:0-1642 GCA_038225335.1 Rhodobacterales bacterium | reverse complement strand
GTCAGGCGGGCCAATTGTCAATCCTGTGGCGCGGGGGTAGGCAAGGCGTGTTCAAACCCGAAGCTAGGCCAAACCCATGACCGCTGCCACCGCGAAATCCGCCTTTTGGCAAGGGCTGCGGGACGGATCGCCCTTCGTGATCGTGGTGATTCCCTTTTCCCTGCTGTTCGGCGTGGCAGCGACGGATGCGGGGCTGACGCTGGGGCAGGCGATGGGTTTCACCGTGCTGGTCATCGCGGGCGCGTCCCAGTTCGCGGCCTTGCAGATGATGGTGGACAATGCGGGCATCGCGCTGGTGTTGCTTGCGGCGCTGGCGGTGAACCTGCGGATGGCCATGTATTCGGCGGCGCTGGTGCCTTATCTGGGTGCCGCGCCGCTGTGGCAACGCGCCTGTGCGGCCTATCTGATGTTCGATCAGACCTATCTGGCCAGCGTGAAGGCCTATGAGGAACGGCCCGAGATGACGTTGCGGGAGCGTGTCGCCTATTACTTCGGCGTTGCCACGCCGATCACGCCGATCTGGTGCGGGATGACGGCGGTGGGCGTGCTGGTCGGGGCGACGATCCCGCCCGAGATGGCGCTGGATTTCGCGCTGCCGATCACGTTCCTGGCGATGGTGGCCCCGATGCTGCGGACGCTGGCGCATGTGGCGGCGGCGGGCACGTCGGTCGCCGTGGCGTTGCTGCTGATCGGGTTGCCGTCGGGGTTCGGCCTGCTGATCGCGGCGGGCTGTGCCATGGCCGTGGGCGTGCTGGTGGAGGGGCGGACGTGACCTATTCGACGGCAGAGGTCTGGGGGATCATCGCGGCGCTGGCGGTGGGGACGTTCCTGATCCGATTCTCGTTCCTGGGGCTGATCGGTAATCGCCCGATGCCGCCCATCGTGCTGCGGCTGCTGCGCTACACGCCGGTCGCGGTGCTGCCGGGGCTGGTGGCACCGCTTGTGTTGTGGCCCGCCGCGACGGGCGGGGAGCCCGACGCGGTGCGGTTGGTCGCGGCGGCGGTGGCGCTGGCGGTCGGCCTGTGGACGCGACAGGTGATCTGGGCGATCGTGGCAGGGTTCGGGGCCCTTTATGCCGGGTTGTTCGTCGCGGGACTGATATAGCGGCGCATTTCAGACAGTGCGCTAAGAGTTGCCGCAACGGGTGCGGTCAGCGGATCTGCATCGCGATCTCTGCCAGGGCGAGGGCCTTGTTGTCGGGATCGTCCTCCCGCCACTCCCTGCTGGTGACGCCCGGCAGGTCGCCGAAACCCTTTGCCAGCGTATTCGGAAAGAAGGTCTGCGGCAGGCTGCCATAGCCGGGCAATTGCCGCAGCAGGCGGGCGGTGGCGGTGGTGCAGAAGGATTGTGCGACGGGGCCGTTGGACAGGGCAAGGCCCAGCGCCTGTTCGGCAACGGCGTCGCTGACACGCAACGTCTGGGCGAGGACGTAATAGGTTTCCCGCGCATGGTATGAGACATAGTAGGCCTCGACCTCTGGCGTGACGCCGAAGAGGACGTCGTTGCGTTCCGCAATCGTCGAATGGCGAAAGCTGCCGGCGGGGTCGAAGATGATCCGCTGGCTGGGCGCGTCGATCAGCAGGCTGCTGTGCGCGCCACCGCCCGACGACGTGCTGCGCATGGTGAACAGGGTCAGCATGCG
>JBBREW010000557.1:0-1653 GCA_038225335.1 Rhodobacterales bacterium | reverse complement strand
GGGATGACCGCCACGACCGGAGTGTTCCGGTCAGACCGCCATCCCATTGCCAAAGGGATGAGCGATGAACAAGGCAATCACGGACGGGATCGTATTCATGCCCTTGCCCTTTGCGGCAGGTCTGGGCGTGTGGTCCAGCGGCAATGGAACGCCGGGCAGCGATACCTATGCCACAAGCGGCACCGGTGTCTTTGTCGCGGCGGATCAGGATTTCGGCGGCTGCCTTGAAGTGCAAAAGACCAGCACGGTGCAACAGGTTCGCTATATGGGCGAAACCCCCATCCTGCGCGGCACCTATCTGCGGATCACCGCCCGGGTCAAGGCGGTGGCAGGCCCGCTGCCGGCGGTCAGGATCGCAGGCTACGCCGGTCGCAATGGCGGCACGGCGGCGACCGTGCCGACCAGCGTCGGTCCGCAGGTCGGTCTGACGACCTATGGGACCGTGGTCGAGGTCAGTGCGATTGTCGGGTCCGGTGACCGCACCGGTGTGGATCTGGTCTGGTCGGCGGCGGATTACGGGCACTTCGGGCTTGATCTGACGGGGGCCAGCGGTGGTCTGGTGCGCATCGACGACATCACGATCGAGGATATCACCGTCGCGTTCCAGCGCGACATGATGGCGATGGTCGATGTGCGCGATTACGGCGCCAAAGGGAACAACAGCGCCGATGACAGCGCCGCGTTTCAGGCCGCCGATGCCGCAGCGGCCGGGCGCGAAATCCTTGTGCCGAAAGGCGTTTTCCGTCTGGCGCAGGATGTGACGATCCAGAACCGCATCAGGTTCGAAGGGCGCGTGACGCAACCCGCAGACCGGCGGTTCATCCTGCAGAAGGACTTCAATTACCAGACCTATGTCGATGCCTTCGAAAACGAAGAGCTGGCGTTTTGCAAGGCCTATCAGGCGCTGTTGAATTTTGCCGATCATGAATCGCTGGATATGAGCGGGCGGCGCGTGACGCTGACCGGGCCTGTGGACATGCAGGCGTGCGATCCGGCCCGGCGGACCTTTGCGACCCGCCGGGTCATTCGCAACGGGCAATTCCAGCCTGCGGCAGGACCGGCGTGGGATACGGCCAATGTGACCTCTCAGGCGACATACAATGCAAACAACCCGACAGCACTGACCAATGTGATCAACGTGGCGAACGTCGCGGTCGGATCGCTGGTGATCGGCGCAGGGGTGGGCCGCGAGGTCTATGTCACGCAGCGCAACGTTGGTGCACGCACCCTTGGGCTAAGTGGTGCCCTTTATGATGCGGCGGGGACGCAGAATTTCACCTTTCGGCGGTTCAGGTATCTGCTGGATTTCTCTGGCTATGATGATCTGGCGCAGTTCGTGATCGACGATATCGAGTTTCAATGCGACGGCATGGCCAGCGGCATCCTGCTGGCCCCGCAGGGTCTGACCTTTCACGTGCGCGACTGCTTTTTCACAAAGCCGAAGGATCGCGGGATTTCCAGCCCCGGCAACGGGTGTCAGGGCATGATGATCGACCGTTGCCAGTTCATTTCGAACGAACAGTCGGCCCGCGTGCAGGACCGCACCACGATCAGTTTCAACGCCAACGCCAATGACGTGAAGATCCGCGACAACCGGTCGTCCCTGTTCAAGCATTTCGGCGTGATCGCGGGGGGCGGCAGCACGGTGACGGG
>JBBREW010000556.1:0-1656 GCA_038225335.1 Rhodobacterales bacterium | reverse complement strand
GCCACAACCGGGATGCCGATGGCGGCCTTGACAGCCCGCGCAAGCGGCACCTGATACCCTGGCCCCCCGGGTATCTTCTGGTCCGGATGCAGCCCGGCGGATGACACATGGATCGCATCGACGCCGCGGGCCTCGGCCATGCGGGAAAATTCAACCGCCTCTGCGAGGGTGAAGCCGCCGTCGACCCAGTCGGTGGCCGAAATCCGAAGCGTGACAGGGCGATCGGGTGTAAACGCTGCGCGGACAGCGTCAAAGACCTCCAGCGGGAAACGTGCCCGGTTCTCCAGCGATCCGCCATATTGATCGTCGCGCCGGTTCGACAGTGGCGACAGAAACTGATGCAGCAAATAACCATGTGCCACGTGAATCTGAACAGCGTCAAACCCCAGACGGTCCGCGCGCATCGCCGCCGCCGCAAACGCATCGCGTACCTGAACCAGACCCGCCGCATCCAGCGCAATGGGTGTGGATGACCGATCATCATAAGGCACAGCAGACGGGGCCCGTGTCTGCCAGCCATTGACATGATTGACTGGCAGGGGCGCCCCGCCTTGCCAGGGCACATCACAGGAGGCTTTGCGCCCGGCATGGCTCAGCTGAATGGCGACCGGCATGCGGCTGTAGCGTCGGATATGGTCCAGAACCCGGGCCATCGCGGCCTCGGTTGCATCGTCATACAAACCGACGTCACCAAAGGTGATGCGCCCTTCCGGCAATACCGCCGACGCCTCGATGGTCAAAAGCCCGGCACCGGATTGCGCAAGATGTCCCAGATGCATCAGATGCCAGTCGTTCATGCAGCCGTCGAGGGCCGAATACTGACACATCGGCGCGATAACGATGCGATTGCTAAGTTCCAGGTGACGCAGCTTGAGCGGCGTGAACAGGGCGGGCTGCGACATAGGGTGTTCGATCTTTGTAAGGGGTTATAAGCCTTCTAGACTGATTGATGTCCGGATCAAAGTGCAACTGAAACGCTCATGCCGGCAGTCCGACTTGGGTGAGTGGCATGGCGTTCTGGTGCTGGGACCGGATGGGCAGGACATGGATAGCCACGCCGTCGAGTTCAAATTGCCCTTGCCCGAACCCATCCAAAAGTGCCTCACTGGGGCCTGCAAGAAGCCGCTCTCGCAAAGGGCCGTAGCCTGCATCATTCCGCGCCAGCCAGTCTTCCAGCATCCTGCGTATCATTTCCGGTCGTGTGGACAGATCGGACTGGAGTTTGCGAGCCTCATCTATTTTTCAACGAGATCCTCTGTCATTCTGACCATCACAGGCTTGGTATCCGCAGTCTGACGTGCCATGACATTTCCTTTTCTGCGACCAGTTCCTCCTACGACCGCCACATCATCAACGCGGTCCTCGCACGGATCGACGGCAATCAGGGCCGTGACGGCGTGCTGATCATCGGGGCTACAAACTATCCTGACCTGCTGGACCCGGCCCTTGTGCGGTCTGGACGGCTGGGCAAGACGATCCGCATCCTGCCACCGCAGGAGCGCGAGTTGGCTGCGGTGTTTCGCTATCATCTGGACCAAGACCTGCCCCAGGCCGATCTGGGCCCTTTCGCACGGGCGACACCTCCGGCGGCGCGGGCGGTGGGCCCGGTTCCGATCTCGCCCAGGCCACGCGCGAGGCCATCACCGAAGTCCTCTC
>JBBREW010000555.1:0-1656 GCA_038225335.1 Rhodobacterales bacterium | reverse complement strand
AACCCGCAACTGGCAACCAATCGGACCCGTCTGGCTCAACCCCGAAATCGAAATCAGCGCCCCTGAAATAAGAGACGCCGCATGAAATCGGCGGACAACATGTTTGACAAACACCGAGGCCCTTGCGCAGATCGTCCAGATGCGGACGGGCAAAGGGCGTGTTCTGCAGATAAAGGGCATAGATCGTGCCATCGGGACGGATCACGGCGATCCCCGACTCGGCAAAGCGGGCGGGTTCTGCGTCCTTGGCCTTGTCCGACAGATACAGGCCCCAGGCGCGGGCGGACTTTTCGGTCATGGCGTGGCCGATGATCAAATTGCCGAGGTACCATTCGTCACGCTGGCGTGCCATTCGGTCGTCATCATCCATCGACACGGCGCTCAGGGCAATCCCGGCGTCCCGGAATGGGGCCTCTTGCTGGGCCACCTCTGCGATCTGCATCTTGCAGACCGGGCAATGCACACCGCGATAGAAAAAGACGACGGAGAAGCCGCCATCCGGTGCGGCGGGCAACGCAAAGGCGCTGCCGTCAGTGGCTTTAGCTGTGATGGCTGGCGCGGCGGTGCCTGACATGGGGATCGTGTGTGACATGAAATGTCCTTTCAAGTTCCTTGGTCGTAGCGTCTAACAACAAACTTGGTGCCAAAGAGTTTCCCTTGATCTTGCGTCATTGGCGAATGACCTGTCATGAAAACTGTCTTGGCGCGGATCGCATGCGCGAAAATGTTTTTGCTTAGCGCGGCCTTTTGGCGATTATCTGCCGATATTTGAGGGACACCATGAATCTGACCAGCCTGGGGTGGCAAACCCGTGCACTGAGCCTGATCAGCCGTGTCGTCTTTGCGGCGGTGCTGTTGCCATGGTTTCTGATCGGCGGGGTGACACGGATTGCGGGTCTGTCGCTGTCGGTTGGCCCGGACATGGCTGGGCTACCATTGTCACTCGGCGCGTATCAGGCGTGGCTGCCCGGCAGGATCACTGATCTGAGCCTGGGTCTGCCTGTGATGCCGATGGCCGCGCAAGCCTACGTCGGCGTCATGGTGCTGCTGGAGCTGGTGCTACCGGTGATGATCGTAATCGGCTGGCGCGTCAGGATCGCGGTGCCGCTGCTGACGGTGCATCAGACGATCTACTGGATCACCGCCCTGCCGATGGTGCCCTCCGGCAGGCTGTTCGACGCCAGCCCCTTTGACCTGATGCCTGATCAACTGCTGCTGTGGGCGATGCTGCTGGCACCGCTTGTCCTATTCGGCGCGGGACCGGTGTCGCTGGATGCGTTGCGGTATCGGCGCAGGCTACCAAGAGGGTGAGGCTTCTTACGGGACGCGACTGTTCTGGAGCGGCTGTCCGGTTTGGACATTTTGCGCGGCTTCGTCCCAATCCAGCAGATGCGGGTCGAACCCGGCGACCAGATGCGGCTTGATGATCTGAAAATAGGGCGACAGGTCGAAATCGCGCGGTGTGAACAGCGCGTGATGGCGAATATGCAAAATCTCATGCCGAGCGTAGTCCGACCCCGACCGCCTGACCGTCCGCACATCAGGCAAGATGGGATAGCGCACGGACTGGAACGCCTGCGAGATCAGCGACGAACAGATCGCCCGCGTCGGATCGCTGGACCCAAAAGCCAGCATCCGCCGCCGCCAGCGCACCGG
>JBBREW010000554.1:0-1664 GCA_038225335.1 Rhodobacterales bacterium | reverse complement strand
GGGGCCGGGCAGTTGGCCGAGGACAGCGCCGACGATCCGGCCGAGTTGCGCCGCAACGTGACCAGCCCCAACGGCACGACGCAAGCCGCGCTGGAGGTGCTGATGGACGACAGCAGCGGTCTGGCCCCCCTGATGATGCAGGCCGTGGCTGCCGCCGCGGACCGCAGCCGGGCCCTGTCCCGTGCGTGAGGGCGGGACAGCAGCCACGGATATGGACACCTTTCTGGCCGTGGATATCCGCGTCGGGCGTGTGGTGCGGGCCGAACCCTATCCAGAGGCGCGCAAGCCTGCGATCAAGTTGTGGATCGACTTTGGCCCGCAGATCGGCGAACGCCGGACCAGCGCGCAACTGACCGCGCATTATACGCCAGAAACGCTTGTCGGGCGGCTGGTCTGTGCGGTGGTGAATTTTCCACCGCGTCAGATCGGCAAATTCGTGTCAGAGGTGCTGGTGCTGGGGATGCCGGATGCGGAGGGTGCTGTCGTTCTCGTGGCGCCGGACGCCGATGTGCCGGTCGGGGGGAGACTGCATTGAAATCCTTGTTCTTGACGCGGCAATTTCCGCAAGCAACCATCGACGCGGCCCGCGCCCGGTTCGATGTCACGGTGCGTGACAGCACCGAAGGGCTGACCCGGACAGAGGCGCAGGCCGCGCTGCAATCCTTTGATGCCATCCTGTGCACCCTTGGCGACCGGTTCGACGATCTGGCCTTTGCCGTGCCGGACAAACGCTGCGGCATCATCGCAAGCTTTGGTGTGGGATATGACCACATCGACGTGGCCGCGGCACAAGCGGCAGTTGTGCAGGTGTCCAACACCCCCGATGTGGTGACCGATGCCACGGCGGACATTGCCCTGACCCTGATCCTGATGACCTGCCGCCGCGCGGCAGAGGGCGACCGTCTGGTGCGCCGGGGCGCGTGGACCGGCTGGCATCCGACGCAGATGCTGGGCACCCATGTGACCGGTCTGAGGGTGGGGATCGTAGGCATGGGGCGGATCGGACAGGCCGTCGCGCGGCGCTGCCATTTCGGGTTCGGGATGAAGGTGATCTACTACAACCGGTCGCCGAAGCCCGTCGATTTCCCGGCGCGGCAGGTCGATGATCTGCAGGCGCTGATGTCGCAAGCCGATGTCGTTGTGGTCACGGTGCCGGGGGGCGGGGCTGCGGCCGGCATGATCGACGCCGGCGCACTGGCACAGATGGCGGACGGTGCGGTCATCGTGAACGTGGCGCGGGGCGATGTCATCGCAGAGGATGCGCTGATCGTTGCCTTGCAATCGGGCCGGATCCGGGCGGGGCTGGATGTCTATGCCCGTGAACCACAGGTGCCAGAGGCGTTGCTGTCGTTGGACAATGTTGTCCTGTTGCCGCATCTGGGCACCGCCGCGCTGGAGGTGCGCACGGCCATGGGCCAGATGGCGCTGGACAATATCTGCGCGTGGGCGGACGGGGCCGTGCCGCCGCAGTCCCTGTGGAAGGTCTGATCCGCAGGCGTCGCCGTCAGATCAGCAGATCGGGGGTGTCGTCTTCCATCGCGGCGCGCCAGTGGCGACGGCACAGGGACACATAGCGGTCGTTGCCGCCGACCTGCACTTGATCGCCAGCCCGCACGACGTTGCCTGCACCGTCCTTGCGCACGACCATCGTGGCCTTGCGACCG
>JBBREW010000553.1:0-1671 GCA_038225335.1 Rhodobacterales bacterium | reverse complement strand
CCTGCTTGCCACACCGCCCACCGCGCAGGCCGACGCGGCCCATTCCGCCGTGGGGCCGGATACCGTGGCAAAGTTCCTGTTCACATCCGGCACGACGGGCAGCCCCAAAGCCGTGATCCAGACCCAAGGCATGCTGTGTTCCAATCAGGCGATGGTTGCTGCGGCCTATGACTTTCTGGCCGATGAGCCCCCGGTTCTGGTGGACTGGGCACCGTGGAATCACACGGCCAGCGGCAACAAGGTGTTCAACATGGCCATCTATCATGGCGGCACCTATTATATCGACGACGGCCGCCCGACGCCGCATGACATCGGCCGCACCATCCGCACCCTGCGCGACGTGGCCCCGACATGGTATTTCAACGTGCCGGTGGGCTATCAATTCCTGCTGGATGCGATGGAAACCGACGCTGCCTTGGCCGCCACGTTCTTTTCCCGCCTGCGGATGCTTATGTATGCGGGCGCGGGCATGAGCCAGCCGGTCTGGGACCGCCTGACCGCCGTGGCCGCGCGCAGGGTGCCAGGGGGCGTGCCGATCGTGTCGGGCCTTGGTGCGACGGAAACCGGGCCGTTCGCGCTGTATTACAGCGACAAAAAGGACAGCCCCGGCAACATCGGCCTGCCCGCACTGGGCGTCACGCTGAAACTAGTCCCGCAGGACGGCAAGCTGGAGGCGCGGTTGAAAAGCCCCGCGATCACGCCGGGGTATTGGCGCAATCCGGCCCTGACGGCCGCGGCTTTTGACGCCGAAGGCTATTACATTCTGGGCGATGCCCTGCGCTATGCGGTGCCCGGCTGCGCCGCCGCGGGGTTCGTCTTTGACGGGCGGTTGGCCGAAAACTTCAAGCTCGCGACGGGGACCTGGGTCGCCGTGGGTGCGCTGCGGGCGTCGCTGATCAATGCGATGGGGGGCCTCATCTCTGACGCGGTGATCGCGGGTGCGGAAAAGGACGATCTGCGCGCGCTTCTGGTGCCGAACTGGGTCGCCCTGCGCGATCTGGCGCAGGGGGCCGACAGTGCACTGGCGCATCCCGCTGTGCAGGCGGCCCTGACCGACCGGCTGTCGGCCCATGCGCGCAGCGCCACCGGCAGTGCCGCCCGCGTGGTCGCAGCAGCGGTGCTGGAAACCCCTCTCAGCTTTGATCTGGGCGAGGTGACGGACAAGGGATCGGTCAACCAGCGCGCGGTGCTGCGCGAAAGGGCAGACCTAGTGGCCGCACTCTGGTCCGGCGGCGCAGGAGTCATTCTGGCCGACTGGCGGCGCAACACATGATGCAGATCGCAGATGCGCATGGGGCCGTCACGGGCGGCGGCTCTGGTCTGGGCGCGGCGGGGGTGCAGGCACTGACAGCAACCGGCGCCCGCGTCACGGTGATTGACCGCAACGCCGCTGCGGCCGCCCGTGTCGCCGCCGCCACCGGCGGCCATGCCCTGACGCTGGATGTGACGGACGCGGATGCGGGGGCAGCACTTGATAAGGCGATTGCGGCACGGGGGCCGTTGCGCGAGTTGGTGAACTGTGCGGGCATCGGCATTGCCGCGCAGGTCGCCTTTCCGCACCGACTGGGCGATCCTGCCGAATTTGCCGATGTGGTGCTGATGTGTCTGACCAACAGCTATCTGAACGCCGCGGTGATCCGGCTGGCGGGCGGTGTGCGCCTGCCGCCAAAA
>JBBREW010000552.1:0-1671 GCA_038225335.1 Rhodobacterales bacterium | reverse complement strand
GCTGCAACACCGCATGGCCGATCTGCTGATCGAGATCGAGCAGGCCCGGTCGGCCGTCATCAACCTGGCCGGTCATCTGGACGCCGACACCCGGACGCGTGACATCCATGTTGCGGCGACCAAGACCCTGATCGGGCAGGTCGCCCGTCTGGTGGCAGAGGAATCGATCCAGATGCACGGCGGCATCGGCATGACGCAGGAATACGCGCTCGCGCATCTGGCCAAGCGTCTGGTCATGACCGACCACCGCTTTGGCGACACCCTGTATCACATGGACCGCTTTGTGGCCCTTGCGGTGGCCTGACCTGACAGACCACCGCGGGGAGGCGGTGATCCTATGCCCGAAACGATCCCTATCGACGCCTTGATCGCGCGGCAGGCGGCGGCGCGTCCGCAGGCCACTGCGATCATCGACGCCTCTGGCACCACCCGCTTTCACCAGCTTGACACCCATATCACCGCCGCCGCCGATCTGCTGACCGGGGCAGGGGTCAGCCCCGGCGACCGCGTGCTGATCGTGGCCGAAAACTGTCTGGCCACGGCGATCTTCATCTATGCGGCCAACCGCGCCGGTGCGATTGCCGTGCCGGTCAACGCCCGGATGACCGCCCTTGAAATTGCCCGTGTCGTGGATCACGCCCTGCCGCGCGTGGTGATCTATACTTCTGGCTGCTCACCAGAGGCGCAGGCCCACGCCACCGATGCCAGCCCGCAGGATGCAGGCTTTGGTCCGTTCCACATGGCCCGGCTGAACCCGGCCGCGCCACAGGCGGACACCGCAGATGTCGCGGTGATCCTTTATACCACCGGCACCACCGGCGCGCCAAAAGGCGTCATGCTGACCCATGACAACCTGATCTTTGCAGGCAGCCTGTCGGTGCAACTGCGCGGCTTGACCGGCGCTGATCGCGTTTACGGCGTGCTGCCCTTGACCCATGTGTTCGGCCTCGCCTCGGTCTTGATCGCTTGCGCGATCAGCGGGTCCGCGCTGCACCTTGAAACCCGGTTCAGCCCGGCCCGGCTGCACGCGGCGTTGACCGGCGGGGCGACCGTCTTTCCTGCGGTGCCGCAGATGCACGCGCTTTTGATGCAATATGCCCACGATCAGGGCCTGACGCGGCTGACGGGGGGCAATCTGCGCTATGTGTCATCGGGTGCGGCCCCGCTTGACCCCGCGTGGAAGGCCAAGGCAGAAGCGTTCTATGGCCTGCCGTTGCAGAACGGCTATGGCATGACCGAAAGCACCGCTGGCGTCAGCGGCACCCGCAACCGGATTGGTGACCCCGATACCAGCGCAGGCCCGCCCTTGCCGGGGATCGCGGTCCGCATCGACGCCGCAGAAGGCGCCGACGCAGGAGAGGTGCTGACCCGTGGCCCGCATGTGATGAAAGGCTACTTTCGCGCGCCCGACATGACGGCCCAGACCATTGATGCGGACGGCTGGCTGCGCACCGGCGATCTGGGGCGGCTGGATGTGGCGGGCAACCTGCATATCGTCGGTCGCAGCAAGGAACTGATCATTCGCGGCGGATTCAACGTCTATCCGCCAGAGGTCGAAGCCGCCCTGAACGACCATGCCGACGTGATCCAATGCGCGGTGATCGGGACACGGAACGCGGTCGGGGACGAGGATATTCTGGCCTTTGTGCAATGCCGCGACCCGGCCACCTT
>JBBREW010000551.1:0-1673 GCA_038225335.1 Rhodobacterales bacterium | reverse complement strand
CTGAAGGCCATCGGCGCACCGATCCCGCAGGTGTCCTTCTGTCCGACGGGCGGCGTCAGCCTGACCAATGCCCCCGCCTATCTGGCGCTGTCCAATACCCTGTGCGTGGGCGGCAGCTGGGTCGCACCCAAGGACATGATGGTATCCGGCAACTGGGCCGGGATCGAGGCATTGGCCCGCGAGGCCGCAGGCCTGCCCCGCACCCTGCCGCCCGCCCAGACAGCCGCCTGATCCGGCGTTATTGCCCCTGTCAGATCGCCCGTCGCTGGCCGGTCACGCCCCCAGCCTGCCCCGGCGCCCGCCCTTGCGCTGTGCAGGCGCGGGCGTGTCCAGCCCCGCGCGCAGGGTCTGCATCATCGGATGATCCGCAGGCTGGTCCGCGTGCCGGTCCAGCAGGGCCGCAACGCGGGCGCGCAGATCGTCGGGGGTTGACCCTTTCAGCGCCCAGTCCAGAAAGATCACGCGGCAATCGGGGGCAGTGATGCCCGCGATCCGAAAGGATTCGCCGATCAGATCGGACGGGTCCAGCGCATCGCCCTTCATCGGGCAGGCCGCAGGCGGGTGGTGATGATCCGGTCGGCAGTCGTGGCGGCATCGGTCATCGCAGTCTCCAGTGCTTCAAATGTCTCGTATCCGGTTTCGCGCAACATGAACCGGCGGCCACCTTCGCCAAGGGCCCCCGGATCCAGTTGCGCCCCCGACAGCAGCCGGGTCGCCGCCTGAATCCGCCAGAACAACCCGGCGGCGGCGGTCAGCGCCGCACCTTCGGTCGTGCTGATCCAACCGGCGGCGACACCCGCCGCAATCTGCCCCGGCACATCGCGCAGTTCCGACCCGCTGACAAGGGCCGCCGTCTGCGCCAGCAGCTCCACATCCATCAGCCGCCCCGGCCCCATCTTTGCATCAAAGGCACCCTGCGCGGGTTTTGCGTCCGCCAGACGGCCGCGCATGTCGGACACATCGCCCGGCACAGCCGGTCCCCGCCCCTTGGTCCGCAACAGGGACCGGCGAAACGCCTCGATCCCCGACGCCAGCACCTTGGCCCCGGCCACCGGCCGTGCGCGGGTCAAGGCCAGATGCTCCCATGTCCAGGCCTCTTCTTGCTGATAGTCGCGAAAGGCAGCCCATGCGGTCGCGACGGGCCCCTGACGGCCCGACGGGCGCAGGCGCATGTCCACTTCGTACAGGCGGCCGTCCGCCATGGGGGCCGACAATGCGGTCACAAGCGCCTGCGTCAGGCGGGCATAATAGCTGCGCACGGGCAAGGGGCGCTTGCCCACCGATGATCCATAGGTGTCCGCATCATAGATCACGATCAGATCGACATCGGACAGGGCATTCAGGCGCCCTGCCCCAAGCGACCCCATCCCCAGCACGACAGCCCCCGCCCCCGGCAGCGGCCCGTGACGCCGGGCAAAATCGGCGACCACCACAGGCCAGATGCCTGCAATCACAGCCTCTGCCAGGCCTGCATAATGCGCGCCGCTGACCTCTGCATCCGCCAGACCGCGCAGATGATGGACACCGATCCGGAAATGCCATTCCCGCGCCCAGCGCCGGGCGGCGTTCAGCGCCGTCTCGAAATCCTGGGTATCGGCCATCAGGGCGGTCAGATCCGCCGTCAGCGCGGCGGTGCCCGGCCATGGCGCAAAGAAATCGCCGCCGATCACCGC
>JBBREW010000550.1:0-1679 GCA_038225335.1 Rhodobacterales bacterium | reverse complement strand
AAATGCACGGAACCGATCAGCTGGGGATGTCGCGCTGCAGCTCTTCCAGCGAACCTGTGCGATCTGTCCCGTCGGCGGCGGCAGGCAGGACCATGTCGGTGCATGTGCCTGCGGGCACCAGCGTCCAGGCGTTGCCCTGATAATCGGTGGTGGATGTGCCAGCGCAGGTCGTGCCGGGGCCTGCGGCACAGCCGTTTTCGCCCGCGAGGGAAATGCCAAAGCACTTTTCCATGTCCTGCGCGCTCGCACTTGTGGCAACGCTGAAGGCGCCGAAGATTGCGAGGGCCAGTGTTGTGGTCTTGGTGGTCATTGTCGAACTCCCGTCAAACAATCGGTGCCACAATGGCGTCCGATGACAGGCAATTCGTCGGCAGGGACCGACGTGTTACACCGCTCTCTATCTGGTGATCGGCTGAAACAGAGCGGCCTGCACCCTTCGCCTGATGGTCACATCACCGTGAGTGTCGACGAAACGTCGCTGCCGCGTGTAATGTCCGGCCCATGACCAGCGAACAGACAGACATGGGTGCAGGGCGCGACGCCAGATGGGCCGCCCTTTTGCGGCAGGCCAACGGTGGCGACCGTTCGGCCTATGTCGCATGGCTGACGGATATCGCGCCTGTGCTGCGCGGTATCATTCGTGCCCGCTGCGGCGGCACGTCTGACGATTGCGAGGATATTTTGCAGACCACATTGATTGCGATCCATGAAAAGCGTCACACGTGGCGCGACGGCGACCCGGTGGCGCCCTGGATCTATGCCATCGCCCGATACAAGACCGTGGACGCCCTGCGCCGCCGTGGCCGCCACCGCGCGGTCCCCTTTGATGGATCAGAGGCGGATGTGGCGGACGATCACGTGGGCGACCCCACTGCCGGTCGCGATCTGGACCGTCTGCTGGCGCAACTGGACCCCGCCACAGCAACCATTGTCCGCCGGATCAAGCTGCACGGCCATACCGCCGAAGAGGTGGGCGATGCGCTGGGCATGACGCCGGGGGCCGTCCGGGTGGCGCTGCATCGGGCGCTGGCCCGGTTGGCACAACTGGCCCGCAGTCCCCGTCCGCTTGATGACGAGGGGCCGCTATGAGGACCGAAGACCTGATCACGACGCTGGGCGATGGTCTGTCGCCTGTGGACCCGCGACGCCTTGGGCGGCAGGTGCTGACGGGGCTGGCCAGCGGCGGTGTCGTGACGATCCTGCTGTTTGCCGTGCTGTGGGGTGTCCGCCCGGACGTGGGCATCGTGGTGCGGGACCTGACCCTGTTCGGCAAGACCGTCCTGCCGGTGATGCTGGCGCTGCTGGCGTGGCCGTGGCTGTTGGCGCGGGCCAGACCGGCAGGGCAGTCGCGGGCCGCAATCGCGACGGCGATCGTGCCGGCCATTGCACTGCTGCTGGTGGTCATGGCGCTGATCACGACCCCGGCGGGCGGCTGGGGCATGGCCGTGCAGGGCAAATCCATTCAGACCTGCCTGTTGTCGATCCCGGTGTTGGCCGCGCCGATGCTTGGGGGTCTGATGCTGGTGCTGCGCAGCGGTGCGCCCGAACACCCGGCACGCTGCGGTGCTGTGGCGGGACTTCTGGCCGGTGCGGCGGCGGCGGCAATTTATTCGCTGTATTGCATAGAGGATTCGCCGCTGTTCTACAGCCTTTGGTACAGCCTTGCGGTGCTGGGCGTC
>JBBREW010000549.1:0-1691 GCA_038225335.1 Rhodobacterales bacterium | reverse complement strand
GTCTGACCCCGCCTATCTGGCAGAGGTGCAGGCAGAGGTGCGCGACAACGTCGCCCGGATGCACCACCACGCCTGTCTGGCCCTGTGGTGCGGCGACAACGAACTGGTCGGCGCGCTGACGTGGTATGACGTCAGCAAGGCCGACCGTGACCGCTATCTGGTGAATTATGACCGCCTGAACCGCAGCATCGAGGACAGCCTGCGCGCGACCGATCCGCATGCAAACTGGTGGCCTTCCAGCCCGTCCACCGGGCCGCTGTCATTCGGCGATGCGTGGCATGACGACAGCAGCGGCGACATGCACTTCTGGTCGGTCTGGCACGAGGGGCGCGATTTCGACCACTACCGCGACGTGTCCCCGCGGTTTTGTTCCGAATTCGGATTCCAAAGCTATCCGTCCATGGACATCATCCGCCAGTTCGCGGACCCCGCCGATTTCAACATCGCCGCCCCGGTGATGGAATCGCACCAAAAGAACGCCGGCGGCAACGCCCGCATCGCGGAAACCATGTTCCGCTATTTCCGCTTTCCGGTGGATTTCGAAAACTTTGTCTATGTCAGTCAGGTCCAGCAGGCGCTGGCGATCAAGACCGCCGTGACCCAGTGGCGCGGGCTGAAACCGCATTGCATGGGCACGCTGATCTGGCAGTTGAACGATACCTGGCCTGTGTGTTCCTGGGCGTCGATGGATTACGGCGGCGGGTGGAAGGTGCTGCACCACCTCAGTCGCGATTTCTATGCGCCGGTGACCGTTGTGGCGATCCCGGATGGCGACGATCTGGTGCTGCGGGCGGTGAATGATCACCGCGATGCGGTCGATATCACTGTGACCGCCTATGCCTGTGCGATGGACGGCACCGCGCGCGAACTGGCACAGGGCAGTGCTGCGGTGACCGACAGCGCGGCCGATCTGCTGCGTATCCCGCAACAGGCGCTGGGCGATCAGGACATGCTGTCCTTTGGCTGGACCTCCAGCGACGGCACGAAAGGCGGCGATGTCTTTGCACCCAAACCTTACAAGGCCTATGATCTGTTGCCGCCGCGCCTGACGGTTGACACGCGCCGGGATGGCAACAGTTACATCCTGATGGTCACGGCACAGGCGATGGCCTTTTACGTGACGGCAGAGGCATCGACACCCGGTCGCTTCGACCGCAACGCCATTCATCTGGGGCCGGATCATACCGCGACCCTGCGGTTCACACCGCAGGATGCGGACGCCAACCCCACCTTTACGCTGCGCGATCTGCACAGCGCCACACACCCGATCTGAGGATACGCCATGACCGATTTTTCCTATCAACTCTACAGCTCCCGCAATTTTGGCCCGCTGCCGGAAACACTGGGGATGTTGGCCGCACTGGGTTATGCCCACGTCGAAGGTTACGGCCCGGTCTATGAAGATCTGGACGCGACCAAGGCGGCCATGGACGAAACCGGGCTGACGATGCCGTCAGGGCATTTCAGCATGGATATGGTCGCTGGCAGCGCCTCGCGCGTGCTGGAAATTGCGCAGGCGCTGGGCATCCGGAAGGTCATCGTGCCCTTCATCATGCCCGATGCGCGCCCGACCGATGCGGACGGCTGGACCACCTTTGCCAAGAAACTGGCCGCCGCGGGCAAACCCTTTCAGGACGCAGGGATGCAGTTCGGCTGGCACAACCATGACTTTGAATTCGTGGCGCTGCCGT
>JBBREW010000548.1:0-1693 GCA_038225335.1 Rhodobacterales bacterium | reverse complement strand
TCGTTGCGGCTGCCGCCTGCGCTGTGGTTGCAGATGGTCGCCCGTGCGGTGTGCCTGATCGTGTCGACCTATTGCTTTGTCGCGGCGTTGACCGTGATGCCGATGGCGGATGCGCTGGCCATCGCCTTTGTCGAACCGTTTTTGTTGTTGATCATCGGCGCGGTGTTTCTGGGTGACAGCATCGGCCCGCGCCGGATCGCGGCCTGTGCGGTCGGATTTGCAGTGGCGCTGCTGGTGATCCGTCCCGGCTTGGCTACTTTCGGACCGATGGCCCTGTTCCCGCTGGGGACGGCGGTGTCCTTTGCATTCTATATGCTGATCACCCGCAGCCTGTCGCGGCGCATGCACCCGGTGGGGATGCAGTTTCATACGGCGACCGTGGCGACCCTGATCTGCCTTCCCGTCATGGTGCTGGCAGCGGGTCGCGACTGGCCCAGCCTGTCACCGGTGCTGCCCCAGGGTCTGGCATGGGTCTGGATGACGGGCGTGGGCGTGGCGTCGGCGGTGGCCCACCTGTTGATCACCTATGCCCTGCGCGCGGCACCGGCGTCCACATTGGCCCCCTTGCATTATCTGGAAATCGTCAGCGCGGTTGCCTTTGGGTATCTGATCTTTGCCGATTTCCCCGATGCGCTGACTTGGGCGGGGATCGGCATCATCGTGGCATCGGGCCTTTACGTCATCGCCCGGGAACGGCTGCTGGCGCAGCAACCGGCCACCGTCGCCATCGCGGTCGGATTGACACCGCAGGACCCCGACCGCGTCCAGCCCTGAACGATACCGCGTCCGGTCCCGATCAGCGGGCGCGGATCTGGGCCGCCACCGCGGCACAGGTCGACAGCGGCAGCGTCAGAAAGACCGGCCCCGCCACGCGCAGGTGAACATCCGTGCGGGCCACGGCATTCGAACTGCTGACCAATGCGTCAGGGGCCATCGCGCGGTCGTCCAGATCCCAGCGCAACCCGCTGCTGAACACCCGCGCCGGACCCAGTGGCAGCAACGCCGCACGGTCTGCCGGGGTCAGTCGCCACGCGCTGTCACCCTGCGGCAGCAAGACGCAGATGTCCGTGGCCGACACCAACACGACATGGGTGGCCCCCAGACGCGCCACGACCCCCAGCGCCGACAGCGTGTGATCCAGCCGCCCGCCCAGAAAACCCGCCGCAAGGATCAGCGGTGCCTGCACCCGTGTCAGGCATTTTTCGAAATCCGTCGTGTCCTGTTCCGCAATCGGATGCAGCACATCGGCAAAGGCCAGCCGCGCGGCCGCACCGATACTGTCCATGTCGCCGATGACCGCCAGCGGCCAGCACGCCCGCCGCAAGGCATGATCGGCTCCCCCGTCGGCCGCTACAATAGATGGTGCTAGGCTTATGCAGATGTTAAGAACAGTATCGTCTAAATCGGCACCACCCAGTAGCGTGACAGGAGACGGGACGTGAACAATCGTATCGGTCATGGGGTATTGTCCTTTTACGGGCGACATTCCTTGAAATCGCCACGGAATCAACCCTTCACCACCGCCGGACTGTGCCGCTTTGCGAACCAATTGATGGTAAACAGGCTGTCACTGGGATTGCTAGAAAGCGAGCGAAATCATGGTTGAGTCGAGCAAGATTCTTACCGTTTCCTACGGCACCTTCTCGTGCACGCTGGAGGGATTCGACGATTCCTTCTCTACGATGAAGGCGAT
>JBBREW010000547.1:0-1701 GCA_038225335.1 Rhodobacterales bacterium | reverse complement strand
CGGGGGGAACTGCAAACTGCAGTGGAAGCCTGACTTTGGTGCGCGCTGGGCGGCGCTGGACGTTGATTTTGAAATGTATGGCAAGGATCACGCGACCAACACGCCGATCTATGATGGCATCTGCCGGGTGCTGGGCGGCCGGCCGCCGGAACATTTCACCTATGAACTGTTTCTGGATGCCGAAGGTCACAAGATATCCAAGACCAGCGGGAACGGCCTGACAATCGACGAATGGCTGACCTATGCGGCGACGGAATCTCTCGGCTATTTCATGTATCTGAAACCAAAAACTGCAAAGCGGATGCATTTCGACGTGATCCCGAAGGCGGTCGATGAATACCACCAGCAACTGCGCGCCTATGTGGATCAGGACGTTGCGGCGCGGCTGAACAACCCGGTGTTTCATATCCACGGCGACAAGGTGCCCGCGTCGGACATGGTCGTACCCTTTGCCATGTTGCTGAACCTTGCTTCGGTGTCGGGTGCAAAGGACAAGGATGCGTTGTGGGGCTTTATCGGGCGTTATGCCCCGACCGCATCGCCCGATGCCAACCCGCAGATGGATCAGGCGGCAGGGTTCGCGGTGCGGTATTACAATGACTTTGTCGCGCCGTATAAGGTTTACCGCGCGCCCACCGCATCGGAACAGGTGGCGCTGGAGGATCTGGCGGACCGGTTGCGGGGCTGGTCAGGCGGCCTTGATGCGGACGCCTTGCAGACCGAAGTGTTCGCGGTCGGCACCGCCCATGGCTTTGACCCGCTGCGCGACTGGTTCACCGCGCTGTACGAAGTGCTGCTGGGGGCCAGTCAGGGTCCGCGGTTCGGCGGGTTTATCGCACTTTACGGGATCGCCGAAACCATTGCCCTGATCGAATCGGCCCTGCGCGGCGATTTGGCTCAGGCATAGGGCGCGAAACCTTTTGGGCCTTCGGGGCGTGTCTGCCACACTTGGAAAACAGGTGTGGCATCACACGGCACAGGGGGCTGAACATGCGGTTTGTGATAGGTCTGATGATCGGGATCATGGGGGCGTTGCCTGTTGCAGCGCAGGTTGACCCAAGCCCCACGCCGCCAGCGGCCACTGATCCGGCCACGCCGCCGCGCCCAGAGGCCGCCGCACCCGCCACGGATCTGGCGATGGAGGACGTGATCCAGCGCCAGCTTGATGCGTTCAACGCGCGCGATGTGGATACCGCATGGACCTATGCCAGCCCGATGATCCAGGGGATGTTCGGCACGGCAGGCAATTTCGGAATGATGGTCAACCAGGGCTATCCGATGGTCTGGGACAATTCCAACGCCCGGTTCGTCGCCGTGAGAGAAGCGGGCGGACGCACCTTTCATCAGGTCATGGTGCAGGACACGAATGGCGTGCTGCACATGCTGGAATATGCGATGATCGCAACGCCGCAGGGATGGAAGATCGACGGTGTGTCGCTGATGCCCCGACCGGATGTGGGCGTCTGACCTGTTGCGCCGCAGGGCCACCCTGCGTCACGGTGGCCGCAGAACCGGTTTACCCCTTCGGCCTATCCCGTTTCATGTGACCGGCACCGCGCCGGGCTGCGTCGAAACGGGATGACCGCCACGACCGGAGTGTTCCGGTCAGACCGCCATCCCATTGCCAAAGGGATGAGCGATGAACAAGGCAATCACGGACGGGATCGTATTCATGCCCTTGCCCTTTGCGGCAGGTCTGGG
>JBBREW010000546.1:0-1702 GCA_038225335.1 Rhodobacterales bacterium | reverse complement strand
GGCCTTGCACAGCATCGGCAGCAGCCAGCGGGCCTCTGCCTTTTGGTCGCGGCCGACATCGACGCGGAACCAGACAGAGGGGCCAAAGGCCTCCTTGCGTTCCTTGGGGGCGGTTTCACGCCCTTCGCGCGGCGGCGGGGCGTCATAGGCGGTCAGGTCTTCGGGCGCGGATTGCTTGCCTTGGTACAGGCGCAGATAGGCGGCTGCGATTTGCAGCGGTGCATATTGTTCCAGCAGGCGGCCTGCAAAAGCCTGTTCGTCTTCGCTGAAGGTGTCCGACCAGATCTCGTCGCTCAGCAGGCGTTCTTCATCCTTGCGCAGAATTTCGTCTGCGCTGGGGGCCATGGCCCATGTGGCCTGCAATTTGCCCCAGGTCAGCAGGTTTTCGGCCCGGCGGCGCATCTTGGGCGTCACGATCATCGCCGAAATGCCCTTGCGCCCGGCACGGCCGGTGCGGCCCGACCGGTGCAGCAGGATTTCCGCATTGGTCGGCAGTTCGGCGTGGATCACCAGTTCAAGGTTCGGCAGATCAATGCCCCGCGCGGCCACATCGGTCGCCACGCAGACCTTGGCCCGCCCGTCACGCATCGCCTGCAAGGCGTGGCTGCGTTCCTGCTGGCTCAACTCTCCGGACAGGGCCACAACCGAAAAGCCCCGGTTGGACAGGCGCGTCGTCAGGCGCGTGACCATGGCGCGGGTATTGGCGAAAACGATGGCATTGGGTGCATCGTAGAATCGCAGCACGTTGATGATCGCGTTGTCGCCGTCGTGCTGGGCTACCGACAAGGCGCGGTATTCGATATCCGCGTGCTGGCCTTCTTTCGTGGTGGTGGCGACGCGCACGGCGTCTTTCTGATAGGATTTTGCCAGCTTGACGATCATCGGCGGCACGGTCGCACTGAACATCAGGGTGCGGCGGTCGGGCGGCGCTTCGCCCAGAATGAATTCCAGATCTTCCTTGAACCCAAGGTCCAGCATCTCGTCCGCTTCGTCCAGCACGATGGCGCGGATGTCGGACAGATCGATGTTGCTGCGGTTGATGTGATCGACCAGACGCCCCGGCGTGGCCACGACAATATGCGCGCCCCGGTCAAGGCTGCGGCGTTCGTCGCGCACATCCATGCCACCGACGCAGGAGGCAAGAACCGCCCCTGTGCCGCTGTAAAGCCACTGCAATTCGCGTTTCACCTGCAAGGCAAGTTCGCGGGTCGGTGCGACGATCAGTGCAAGCGGGCGGCCAGCGGGGCCAAAGGTGCCATCCTCTGCCAGAATGGTCGGGCCGATCGCCAGACCGAAACCCACGGTCTTGCCGGACCCGGTCTGGGCGCTGACCAACAGGTCCTGCCCATCAAGGGCGGGGTCTGTCACGGCCTCCTGCACGGGGGTCAGGGCGTCATAGCCCTTGTCTGCAAGCGCCTTGGCGAGGGTGTCGATCATCGTGGGGTGGTCCTGTTCAAGTGAGGTTCGCGCCCTATGCCGCTTCATGCGCCCTGTCCAGTCCCAAATGAGAAGGATGGCGCCTTGCGTCAACCCCTCATCCGTCGCAGCCAGCGCCGATACAGGATCAGGGCCAGCACCGACAGGACCGTGGGCAGGGTCAGCGCCCCCAGTCCGGGGGTCATCTGTTGCAACGGGGCAGGGCCGGTGATGTTAGGAAAGGCCTGAAACAGCAAAGGGGCCGACAGGGCAAAGCCGTTCCACA
>JBBREW010000545.1:0-1703 GCA_038225335.1 Rhodobacterales bacterium | reverse complement strand
TGCAGTGCGCGCATCATGCGGGCATGGACGATCGCCGTGATGCCCTGCGCGCGGATCACCGGGCGTGGGTCGCATCGGGCGGCAACGGCCTTGCCCGCGTGCTGGTCGGCAGTGCGACACAGGCGGGCGACGGCACGCCGCTTGGCAATTTCGGTATCCTGCAGGCCGACAGTGAAACGAACGCCATGGCCTTTGCCCAGGGCGATCCGTTTGCCCAAGGCGGTGTGGTGTCGGACATCCGCCTGACCCGTCTTGCGGATACGTTCCAGGCGCAGCGGATTGATCCGATGACGCCGGGCTGATCTTTGGGTCCTGCGGCGCCACGTCAAAAGGCCCGGTGCATCCGCACCGGGCTTTTTTGTCGGGGCCTTCCCCGGTGTCAGCCGCCCGTGATCATCGTGCTGGGCAGGTAAAGAGAAATCGCCGGGAACGCGATCAGGATCAGCAGCGTCACGAACATGGCGATCCAGAACGGCAGCACCCCCAGAAATATCTGCGCCAGCGGCACATTGGGCGCGACCGATTTCACGATGAACACATTGACCCCCACAGGCGGAGAGATCAGCCCCATTTCCAGCGTCAGCACCACCAGCACGCCAAACCAGATCGGGTCGATGCCCAGCGCCGTGATGACCGGAAAGAAGATCGGCATGGTCAGCACCAGCATGGCGAAGCCTTCCAGAAAACAGCCCAGCACCATGTAGCACAACAGGATCAGGCCCAGCACGCCCAGCGTCGGGATATCCAGTGCGGCCAGAAATGACCCCACGGCCTGCGGGATGTGGGACAGGGCCAGAAACGGATTGACCATATGCGCGGCGATCAGGATCAGCATGACTGTGGCCGTGGTCACGACCGAATCTTTGCACGCCGACCACAGCGCGGCCGGGCGCAGCGTCCGCGTGATCAGACCAAAGATGATGACCAGACCGGCACCGACGGCGGCCGCCTCGACCGGGGAAAACAGACCGCCATAGATGCCGCCGATGGTCAGCAGGATCACCAGTCCGATGGGGGCGGCACCGGTCACGCCCCGCACCTTTTGCCGCCACGTGGTGACGGGGCCGCGCGGGGCCAGTGCGGGGTTGATCCAGCACATCACGCTGATAGTGACGACGAACATGCCCAGCAACAGCAACCCGGGCAGCACACCGGCCAGAAACAGCCGCCCGATGCTTTCCTGTGCCAGAATGGCATAGATCACGAACCCGGTGGATGGCGGGATCAGGATGCCAAGGGTGCCGCCCGCCGCGACCGAACCCGCGGCCAACCGGGGCGCGTAATTGAAACGCTCCATCTCTGCCAGCGACACCTTGCCCATGGTCAGGGCCGATGCGACCGACGATCCCGACAGGGCGGCAAAGCCGCCGCAGCCGATCACGGTGGCCGATGCCAGACCGCCGCGCACCGATCCGATCAGGGCATAGGCTGCGTCATACAACTTGCGGCTCATGCCGGTTTCGGTCGCGACGTTGCCCATCAGGATGAACAGCGGCACCACCACCAGTTCCGCAGAGGACGCGAGGGTGAAACTTTCAGAGGCGAGCAATCCCTTGGCCGCATCCCAGCCCCGCAACAGGGCAATGCCGCCAAAGCCCACCGCAAACATCGCAAAGGCCACCGGGACCCGCACCATCAGCAGGACCAGCATGATGATGATACCGCTAAGACCGATCAGTTCGTTGGTCATGTCAGTGCCCCGC
>JBBREW010000544.1:0-1703 GCA_038225335.1 Rhodobacterales bacterium | reverse complement strand
GCACCGCGTGCCGCCGGAACGTGCGCCGCAGGTCCGCCTGACGGTCATCCAGAAACGGCGTCCCGGACAATTCGGCCAGGGCGGCGCTGCGGGTCAGGCCCGATCGCATGGCCGACGCTTCGAAATCGGCGACCACGATATCAAGGGCATCGACCTGCCCTGCCAGCCGCTGCAGGTATTGCTGGGCAAATTCGGGGTATTGCGATGTAAACCCGGCACCGAGCAGACCGCCGGCCAAGGCCAGAATACGGATCATGGCTGCTGCCCCCCAAGACTGACAGCCCAAAGGTATGGATGGCCGCGGAACGAACGCGACGCAGTGCCCGGATCGTGTGGCGTGCCTGCCATGATAACTGCCTGTTGTTTTACAGGCAGTCTGCCGCAAATGACGGCCCGCGTCCACTGTTGCGCAAGGGATCGGCGCAGATCATGGGCGCAGGCCGGACGGACCGGGTCAGATATCCTTGTAGATGGCAGCGATCCGGTCGATGACGGCGTCAACGGACAACTCCTCGCTTTCGCCACTGCGCCGCGAGGTCAGTTCCACCACACCGTTTGCCAGACCGCGCGGGCCGACGGTGATGCGCCATGGCAGGCCGATCAGGTCCATCGTGCCGAATTTTGCCCCCGCGCGTTCGTCGCGGTCGTCATAAAGCGGATCAAGACCCCGCGCCCGCAACCCGTCGTAAAGGCTGTTGCACGCCGCATCCGTGGCCGCGTCGCCCTGCCGCAGGTTCACGATACCTGCATGGAACGGCGTGACACCTTCGGGCCAGATGATGCCCTTGTCGTCGTGGCTTGCCTCGATGATGGCGCCCAGAAGGCGCGAGACGCCGATTCCGTGCGACCCCATGTGGACGGCCACAGGTTTGCCATCCGGTCCCTGCACCGTCGCGCCCAGCGCGTCAGAGTATTTGGTGCCAAAATAGAAAATCTGACCCACTTCGATCCCGCGGGCGGTGCGGCGCCGCTCTTCTGGCACCTCGGCAAACAGGGCGGCGTCGTGGGTTTCATCGGTGCGGGCATAGCGGCTGGTGAATTCTTCCAGCACGGCCTGACAGGCGGCCTTGTCGTCATAGTCGATCTGCCGGTCGCCAAAGGTCAGATCGGTGATCTGGCTGTCATAGAACACTTCTGATTCGCCGGTGTCGGCCAGCACAAGGAATTCATGCGTATCGTCGCCGCCGATCGGTCCGCTGTCTGCCCGCATCGGGATCGCCTGCAGGCCCATTCGTTCATAGGTGCGCAGATAGGTGACAAGGTGGCGGTTATAGGCGTGCAGCGCGTCTTCCTTGGTCAGATCGAAGTTGTAGCCGTCCTTCATCAGGAATTCGCGGCCCCGCATCACGCCGAACCGGGGGCGGGTTTCGTCGCGGAATTTCCACTGGATCTGATAGAGCGTCAGGGGCAGATCCTTGTAGCTGCCCACATGGGCGCGGAAAATGTCGGTCACCAGCTCTTCTGCGGTGGGGGTGAACAGCATGTCCCGACCGCCGCGATCCTTGATCCGCAGCATTTCATCACCGTAGGCGTCATAACGTCCGCTTTCGCGCCACAGGTCTGCGGACTGGATCGTGGGCATCAGCATCGCCAGATGACCGGCGCGGGCCTGTTCTTCGTGCACGATCTGGCTAATCCGGTTCAGGATCTTGAATCCCATGGGCAGCCAGGAATAGATGCCCGCGCTGGATTGCTTGATCAAC
>JBBREW010000543.1:0-1716 GCA_038225335.1 Rhodobacterales bacterium | reverse complement strand
AAGGCATCATAGGTCGTGTAAATCGCAACGATGATGCCGGCGATCACCGCCCAGACCAACCCGATCTGCATCGCCCGCAGATCGACCTTCTCTGCCGCCAGATTGACCGCCGCAAGCGCAAGGATACCGCCCGACAGGCACAGCACGCCCAGCCACTGGACAGGGGTAAAGTGTTCGTGAAAGATCACCGTGGCAGCCAGCACCGTCACCAGCGGCCCGGTGCCGCGCACGACCGGATAGACCACGGTATAGGCCGCCCGTTCATAGGCCAGCGCCATCGTCAGTTTGTAGGCGAAATGGATGACCAGTGCGCCAAGGATGATCCACAGGATCTGACCTGTGGGCCAAGGCACCAGAAACAGCGCGACGGGTGCCGTGATGATGACCAGCCAGCCGTCAATCGCCCCCCGCGACAGCCACGGATCGTGCCGGCCTTTCTGCAAGGCACCAAACACGGCATGGGCCACGGCCGACAGCAGGGCCAGCAAGGTCGCCAGTCGCGCGCCTTCCGGCGTGCCTGCGATCTGGACCAGATAATCACCCATCGGCGTGCCGGGGGCATGGCGGCCCGGCAGGCGTTTGCATCAGGCGTCCAGACCGACAAGGGCGCGGGCAAAGTCCTCTGGATCGAAGGGGGCCAGATCGTCGATCTGCTCGCCGATGCCGATGGCGTGGATCGGCAGGCCGAACTTGTCGGCCAGCGCCACCAGCACACCGCCTTTGGCGGTCCCGTCCAGTTTTGTCATCACCAGACCGGTGACGTCGGCAATCTGCTGGAACACCTTCACCTGTTGCAGGGCGTTCTGTCCTGTCGTCGCATCCAGCACCAGCAGGATGTTGTGGGGCGCGTCGGGGTCTTTCTTGCGGATGACGCGGATGATTTTTGACAGCTCTTCCATCAGATCGGCCCGGTTCTGCAACCGCCCCGCCGTGTCGATCATCAACAGATCAGCCCCGTCCGCCTGCGCCCGCGTCATCGCATCAAACGCAAGGCTGGCCGGGTCCGACCCTTGGGCTGCCGTCATCACGGGCACGCCTGCCCGGTCGCCCCAGACCTGCAACTGTTCCACTGCGGCGGCCCGAAAGGTGTCGCCAGCCGCGATCACGACCGATTTGCCAGCGGCGCGGAACTGGCTGGCCAGTTTGCCGATTGTCGTGGTTTTGCCCGATCCGTTCACGCCAACGACCAGAACAACCTGTGGTTTCTGGTTGTACAGGGGCATGGGCCGCGCGACCGGGTCCATGATCCGCGCAACCTCATCCGCCAGCAACTGCTTGATTTCATTCACCGACAGTTTGCGCCCCAGCCGTCCTTCGGCCATGTTGGCGGTCACGCGCAACGCAGTGTCCACACCCATGTCCGCGGAAATCAACAATTCTTCCAGCTGTTCTATCATCGCGTCATCCAAGGCGCGGCGACTGACCTCTGGCGCCTCTGCGCCGAACATCCGACCCAGTATGCCGCGCGGTGCGGGTTGGGGTGCAGTCTGGGGTTCAATGAGCGGCGGCGCGGCTGCGGGCGGTGCAGAAGGGTTACCCGTGCTGTGCCCCGAGTCGGGTGGCGTCACATCCTCTGTGGCGCTTGGCGCGCCGACGATGGCATCCAGTCCGGCGTCAAGTTGCGATGACGACCGGAACATCCGATCCTTCAGTTTCTTGAAAAACGCCATGGGTCCGTCCTGCCATCTGTTGCACCCTAGCTAATGCCGGGCCGCG
>JBBREW010000542.1:0-1716 GCA_038225335.1 Rhodobacterales bacterium | reverse complement strand
AAAGCTGAACTTCAAAGGCCGGATCGAGCGTGAAGGCTGGATCGCACAAGCCAAAGACCTGAGCAAATAAGGAGACCGACACATGGCACACAAAAAAGCAGGCGGTTCATCCCGTAACGGGCGCGACAGCGCCGGACGCCGCCTTGGCGTCAAGAAATTCGGTGGCGAAGTCGTCATTCCGGGCAACATCATCATGCGGCAGCGCGGCACAAAGATGTGGCCGGGCAACGGCGTCGGCATGGGCAAGGATCACACGATCTTTGCAACCGTCGAAGGCAACGTGCAGTTTCACAAGGGCTTGAAGGGTCGCACCTTCATTTCCGTGCTGCCGGTAGCAGAGGCCGCAGAGTAAGCCGCGACGCCTGACATCAAAGGGGGGACCGGCGCAGGCCGGTCCCCCCTTTTTTCATTTTGCGCCCTGCTGCACAGGCGGGGCGGTCATCGGTTTTGAGGAGGAGCGAAACCCATGAATACTGCGCCCCGTGCAAGGTCGCTTCAGGACCCTGTTCCTGCAACATCCCTGTCGCCCATCTCGGCCGACCGGTTCAGCCTGCGCCCCCTGCGTGCGTCGGACGCCGGGTTGATCACGATGTATGCCGCCGATCCGAAACTGGCACGGGCGACGCGGACCATTCCGCATCCGCTGCCCCCCGGCACGATCCCTGCGATGATTGCCCGAGCATCCCAACCGGACCGGACAGAGGACGTCTGGGTCATGGACGGGTCCGCTGCCGGCCACGCAGAGGTGCTGGGCCTGATTTCGCTGGCACGCATGGACCGCGCCCAGTCAGAGGTCTTTTACTGGGTGGCACCCGCGTTCTGGAACGTGGGATTCGCGACAGAGGCCGTCCGCACCCTGCTGTCACACAATCCGCATCAGGCGCGTCAGTATTTCGCAGAGGCGTTTCAGGACAGCCCCGGATCGGCGCGTGTGCTGACAAACTGTGGTTTCGATTATCTGGGCGACGCCGAAGCGTTTTCCGTCGCCCGCAACGCGGTGGTGCCGACATGGACTTATATGCTGAAAACCGGGCTTTAGCGCCACGCGCCTTGACCGCAAGGTCGTTGCAAGTGTGGGCCGGGGTGATGACAGGCGGCGCAGCCGCTGTTGCTGTATCGTTCGGCTGGGATACCTTCCTCAAGCGGGCAGCCGTGACGTGGCTTTGCGGTAAACGGACGCTACAGGATGCCAAGTGATGTGATCGCCCGTAATCTGGGCCCGTCTGATCTGGATGATCTGCACGTCATTGCGTCGCATTGGTCTGTCGTGCGGCAGTTGGGCAGTTGGCCTTGGCCGCCCGACCGTGATTTTACGGCCAGCCGCTGCAAGCCCTATGGCGGGCGCCGGTTTGTCTGGGGGCTGGAACAGGCAGACCGTCTGATTGGCACGGTGGCCGTGACGCAGGGTGAACTGGGCTATATGTTGCACCCCGCCGTCCAAGGGCGCGGGCTTGGCACCTATTGGGCGCAACAGGCCGTGGATTATGCCTTTATCACACAGGATCTTGCACAGATCGATGCCAGCGTCTGGGCCGACAACGTGGCCTCTGCACGGCTCTTGCTGAAAATCGGGTTTGTGCATTGGCAGACCATTTATGTCACCTCCTTGGCGCGGGGCTGTCCGGCCCCGTGCCATTTCTACCGTTTGCCGCGTCCCGCATGGGACCGCTTGAGAAACAGGGCCGGATAGCGTAATGGCGCATCTCAATCATCTGA
>JBBREW010000541.1:0-1748 GCA_038225335.1 Rhodobacterales bacterium | reverse complement strand
GACAAGCTGGCAGCAGCCGTGGGTGCATGGCCTGCGATCATGCTGTTCGGCCTGATCGTCGGCGGCATCTATGGCGGTTTCTTCACCGCGACAGAGGCGGCGGCGATCTGCGTCGCTGCGGCCTGCCTGATCGGTTTTGCGCAACGCAAGCTGACGCTGCGCGATTTGTGGGAGTCCCTGCGCGAAACCTGCATCCAGACCTCCAGCATCTTTCTGATTGCCGCCGCGGCAAAGATATTTGTGGCCTTCATCGCGCTGACCGGGGTCGCCCCGGCCATCGTCTCGGGCGTCAGCGATGCGCAACTGTCGCCCATCATGTTGCTGTCGGCGATCGTGGTGATCTATCTGATCCTTGGCATGTTCCTTGACCCCATCGGGATCATGGTGCTGACCCTGCCGCTGATGGTCCCGCTGGTCGAAAGCTATGGTTTCAACCTGATCTGGTTCGGCGTCGTCGTGGTCAAACTGCTGGAAATCGGGCTGATCACGCCGCCGGTCGGGTTGAACGTCTTTGTCATCAGCAATGTGGTCGGCAAGGCCGTGCCGATCGACCGCATCTTCGCCGGCATCTGGCGGTTCCTTGCCATCGATGTGATCGTACTGATGTTGTTGATAAGCTTTCCGATCATCTCGCTTTTGATCCCGAACTCGCTATAGAGGACGCGCAGGTCAGGGGGATGAAATCGATGGACACAGAGTTGGACAAGGACCGGCGCTTTGCCACCACCCTGGCGCGGGGTCTCAGCGTCCTGCGGGCCTTTCGGCCGTCGGACGACGGGCTGGGCAATGCAGAGATTTCGGACCGCACCGGCCTGCCGAAATCCACCGTGTCGCGGCTGACCTTCACGCTGCAATCGCTGGGCTATCTGACCCATGCGCGGCGGCATGACCGCTATCGCCCCGGTCCGGCCCTGCTGGCGCTGGGGAACATGGCCAGCGCGTCACTGTCCTTTGTCGATCTGTCCGGCCCGCTGATGCAGCGGCTGGCGGATGACACGGGAACCCTGTCGCTGCTGCTGGTCCGCGATGCGGGGCGGATGCTGATCGTCAAGACATGGCGCCCGCGCGGCGTCGCGTCCCTGTGGCTGGAGGTCGGCCACCGCCTGCCGTTCCACGGGTCGTCATCGGGCCATGCGATGCTGGCGGCGCTGACCGAAGACGGCTTCGCCCAGGCGGTGCGGGACGCGGACGGCGACCGGGGTCTGACGCCCGCGCAGGCGGTCGCGGACCGGCGCGGGGCGCACAACCAGATCGTGACCCAAGGCTATGTCATCACCGATCCCGACAGCTATTTTGCCGCCAATATCCACGCCGTCGCCGTGCCTTTTCAGTCCAGAGAACTGGGCGAGCCTGTCATTTTCACCTGTGGCGGCATGCCAGATGCGCTGCCGGTCCCCCGGATGCAGACAGAGGTCGGTCCCAAACTGCTGGCCACCATCCGCGATCTGGAACGGATGATGGGACAGGGAAGCGGCGTCGGGGCGCGGGATTTATAATAAAAATTCTGCATAGTGGAATTAGATTTTGCATGTTGAAATCCGAACCCATGCCGCTATGTCTTTATTCACTGCCGAGGGAGAGACGCGCATGACCCAAGTGACCTATCAGCTGACCGACGGCGTGGCCCTGATCACCGTCGATCATCCGCCGGTGAACGCGCTGGGGCAGGCCGTCCGTCAGGGGTTGCTGGACGCGGTGGCACGCTTTGACCGCGACGGGGCAGCGCAGGCCGCCGTCATCATCGGGGC
>JBBREW010000540.1:0-1754 GCA_038225335.1 Rhodobacterales bacterium | reverse complement strand
TCGCCGGCCTGTGCGTCCAGCTTTTCGACCCGCAGCACGTCGCCCGACTGGACGCGGTATTGCTTGCCGCCGGTTTTGAGAACCGCAAACATAAGTCTATCCTTTTATCTTTCGCGTCGGAAGGGTCCCCGTTATGGGTGTTTCGGCCAGTGGCCACCCGTCAACTGCGCGCCCTTGGGCGAATTCATGTCATTGCCCCGACAAGGCTCTTGCCGGGATGGCGGCTTATCTGACCAACTGGCCTTCAAGTCAACCCCAAAGCCAAAGGTCGCCGTCATGCGTTTTCCCCTGCCCTGCCTGATCCTTTTGTCCGCCTGCGCACCGGGTGGCACGGTGCAGAATCCCTTCACCGGGGTCAGTTCCGTCTTTACCGCCCCCGACAGCCAGCGCGGTGCGGTCGAACTGGCGGTCAAATCCGAATTTCCGGCGCTGCTGGCCCAGATCGACGCGGGCGGTGGGCCCGCCGTCACGGCAGCCTTTGACGCCGCAGGGGTCCCGGCAGAGGATCGCCCGGCCCGTATCCTGCAGATGCAGTCCGATGCGGGCCTTTATGCGGCGAATCCCGGCGCGCTGACCTCGGCCCTGCTGGTCTGGGGCGGTGCTCAGATGTCCTGACCGGCGAGCGACACGGCGGATGCCCGGCCCAGTTCCCGGCTGATGGCGACAAACATCTGGTCAAAGGCCGCGAACATGGCCGTGTTCAGGGCCTGCCCGGCTGGCGTGGTTGAAAAATCGGTATAGGCCTGCAGATCCGCATCGCTCAGCGGTTGATAGGCCAGCATCAGAAACGCCTGCACCCAGTCCGTGGTGCTCTGCCTGATCTCCGGCTCTTGGGTGTAGACATCGGTCAGGATTTGCTCTTCGGTCAGGTCGTTGGGAAAGGCGCCGCCGTCCATCAGACCCATATAGAATGCGTAATTGGCGTTCATCGCGCCGACGACGTTGGTATCAATCAGGGCATTGGCGGCAATGAAACGGTCCACCATGACAGACCGGGGTGTCGCGTCGGCAAAGGCAACCGCCGCTGCATCCTTTGCTGCCGTCTCTACCGCGTCGTCAAGCAAGGCACGCCGGGCTGAAATCTCCAGCGCGATCACCTCTTTGCCCACGTCAGAGGTGAAGAAATCCAGCATCGGCGCCACGTCCGCATCATCCAGTGATGCAGCAAGCACCCGCGCCACACCGTCACGCATCATGTCGGTGTCATAGATTGCGCTGACCTGATCCGCCCAGGCGGCATCGGCCCGGCCCGACAACAAATCCGACGCGATGTCCGCGCCGTAATCCAGCCCTTCGGCCCGCATGATGTCGATCATCTCTGGCAGGCCAAGGGCCGTAAAGAGTGCCGCATGAACGTCCGCGTCAGTTTCTGTCTGCGCCGGATCAGATTGCACCAGTTCGATCCGAGCCCAGCCATTGATCGGTGAAAGGTCCTGCGCCTGCGCTGCCCCCCCTGCGGCTGTCAGCGCAAGAACGGTCAGAAAAGTTGTTCGGGTTGCGTGCAGCATCGGCTGTCCTTTTGCATGTGTCGGTCGCAAACTAAGCCGCAGCGCGCCACAATCCAAGCACCTGCAACGTCGCCCACGTTAAAGTCAGTTCACGTCATCTAGGGGCTTGCGGTCACGCACAGGCCGCAGTAATCCACCGACATGACCCCCGCGCGGAGAGGTGACGGAGTGGTCGAACGTGGCGGTCTCGAAAACCGTTGAGCCTGCAAGGGTTCCCAGGGTTCGAATCCCTGTCTCTCCGCCAAC
>JBBREW010000539.1:0-1771 GCA_038225335.1 Rhodobacterales bacterium | reverse complement strand
CGACAAAGAGAAACTGCAAGAGCGCGTGGCCAAGCTGGCCGGCGGTGTTGCCGTGATCCGCGTCGGCGGCATGTCCGAAGTCGAAGTGAAAGAGCGTAAGGACCGCGTCGACGACGCGCTGAACGCAACCCGCGCTGCTGTGCAAGAAGGTGTCGTCGTTGGTGGCGGTGTCGCTCTGGTGCAGGCTGGCAAGGCGCTTGACGGTCTGAAGGGTGCGAACTCTGACCAGGACGTCGGCATCTCGATCATCCGCAAGGCGCTGGAAGCACCGCTGCGTCAGATCGCCGAAAACTCCGGTGTGGACGGTTCGGTTGTTGCGGGCAAGATCCGCGAAAGCAACGATCCGACCTTCGGCTTTAACGCGCAGACCGAAGAATATGGCGACATGTTCAAGTTCGGCGTCATCGACCCGGCCAAGGTCGTCCGCACCGCGCTGCAGGATGCAGCATCGGTCGCAGGCCTGCTGATCACCACCGAAGCCATGGTTGCCGATCGTCCGTCAAAGGACAGCGGTAACGGCGGCGGCGGCGACATGGGCGGCATGGGCGGAATGGGCGGCATGGGCGGCATGATGTAAGACGCAGTTTCGGTCCCCGGACTGCAACAGCGTCGGCTGCAAGGGGGGGCACAAGTTCAACCCGACCAGCCCATCCGCCGCGCCGCTGGCGCGTCACACGTCACAGACATCAGATCGGGCGGTCCTTTGCGGGGCCGCCCTTTTTGCATGGCACGACAGTCTGAATGGCAGGGGCCGTGATGTTCCGCTTTACATGGCGGTCGCCTTCACGGCACCAAGCGTCATGCAGTTTCCCGGTTTCATCCGCCCCGCCACACCCGCCGATCTGACAGCGATCGACGCGCTGCTGCTGGCCGCCTGTCCCACAGCCGCCGCCCGCGATCTGGTCCGCGATCTGCGCGCGGCAGGCGCGATCCGGGGCGAACAGGTCATTCCGCTGGGCACCGGTGTCATCGGCTATTACGCCCTGTCGGCGATGCTTGCCCCGGCCGGATGGCTGTGTCTGGCCCCGGTCGCCATCGCGCCAGATTGGCAAGGTCGCGGTCACGGGCGCAGGCTGGTCGCACAACTCGCAGCCTGGGCCGATGCAACAGGCACCCCTGTCGTGGCCACCGGTCCGGCGGGGTTTCTGACTAGGTCGGGTTTTCGCGCCACGGACCTGATGCCCGATCAGGCGGCCCCCACGCTGATCGCCGGGGCAGGGGGCGTGACCCCATCCGCCGCACTGCGCTATCCGGCGGCCTTCGGCTGATGCCCGCCACGTTGGGGCGCGGCGCGCTGATCTTGCTGGTTTGTCTAACGATGCTGGCCTTTGCGGGCAATTCGATGCTGACCCGCATCGGCATTGCCAACCTCGGGATGCAGCCGCTGACCTTTGCCACCCTGCGCGTGGCGGCGGGCGTTGCGGTCCTGTTTGGCCTGCTGGCCCTGCGGCGCAGGAAAAATGCTGAAACGCCGCGCTTCCGGCTGTCCTTGCGGCGCGGGGCCGGTGCGCTGACGCTGGCGATCTACATGATCGGCTTTTCGCTGGCCTATCTGCGCCTGCCTGCCGGGCTGGGGGCGCTGATCCTGTTTGCCACGGTGCAGGCGGGGATGTTCGCCACCGCCATCTGGCGCGGGGTCCGGGTCCCGGTCCCCGCGCTTGCGGGCATGGCGGTGGCGCTGACCGGGCTGGTGGTGCTGTTGTGGCCCGCGGGCCAGTTACAGGTGGACGGGGCGGGGGCCGCGGCGATGATGGCGGCAGGGGGGGCATGG
>JBBREW010000538.1:0-1772 GCA_038225335.1 Rhodobacterales bacterium | reverse complement strand
ACTGGCGGACTGGATCGACAGCAAGCGTGACTGGCCGATCCTGACGACCTCTATCGCCAAAAAATGGCTGACCGACGGCGACGGCCTGCAGGACCGGGGCATCACCCGCGATCTGGACTGGGGGATTCCCGTGCGCGACGGCGACGCGGACTGGCCCGGCATGGATGGCAAGGTGTTCTATGTCTGGTTCGACGCCCCCATCGAATACATCGCCTGCGCACAGGAATGGGTCGATGCGGGCAAGGGCGCGGATTGGGCGCGCTGGTGGCGCACCGACAAAGGCGCGGACGACGTGCGCTATACCCAGTTCATGGGCAAGGACAACGTGCCGTTCCACACGTTGTCATTCCCCGCGACGATCATGGGTGCCGACGACAACTGGAAACTGGTCGATTACATCAAGTCGTTCAATTACCTGAACTATGACGGTGGACAGTTCAGCACATCGCGCGGTCGCGGCGTATTCATGGATCAGGCGCTGGAAATTCTGCCGTCGGATTACTGGCGGTGGTGGCTGCTGTCCCACGCGCCCGAAACATCGGACGCCGAATTCACATGGGACACGTTTGCACAGGATGTGAACAAGGATCTGGCCGATGTGCTGGGCAATTTCGTTAGCCGGATCACGAAATTCTGCCGCTCCAAATTCGGCGAAACCGTCCCCGACGGCGGCAGCGACGGCCCGGCAGAGGCAGCCCTTTCCGCTGAACTGACCACGCGGCTGGCGGCCTATACCGCCCATATGGACGCGATAGAGGTCCGCAAGGCCGCGGCAGAGCTGCGTGCGATCTGGGTGGCGGGAAATGAATATCTGCAGGCAACCGCCCCATGGACCACGATCAAGACCGATCCCGCACAGGCCGCCGTTCAGGTCCGCACGGGTCTGAATCTGATCCGGCTGTATGCGATCCTGTCGGCACCCTTTATCCCGGACGCGGCCCGCATGATGCAACAGGCGATGAACGTCACCGACGCGCCATGGCCGGATGACATCGCAGCGGCCCTGCATGCCCTGCCTGCGGGCCACGGCTTTGCCGTGCCGGACAATCTGTTCCGCAAGATCACGGACGAGGAACGCGACGACTGGGCTACGCGATTCGCCGGCGTGCGCAGCTGACGGTCCCGCACCCCTGCCAGACTGCGGCAGGACATATTTACAGATCATCCCTGTGGGGCGCGCGTCACAGCAGACCGCCATTGCCCTGCGCCGGGACCACCTGACGCGGGTGTTATTGGATAACGGCGCATTTATGTTAGAACAGGCACCAACATGACCCATTGGAAAGCCTCTCATGCACCGTTTTGCCCTTATCACTTCTTTCTTGATGGCATCGACCGCCGTCAGCGCCGCCACCTGCGGTGACACCGCCAGCGGATTCGACGCCTGGAAACAGCAGTTCGCCCAAGAAGCGTCGGCACAGGGCGTGGGGCCACGTGGCCTTGATGCGCTGGCCAATACGACCTACGCCACGCGCACCATCGCCGCGGACCGTGACCAGAAATCGTTCCGTTACAGCCTTGATGAATTCCTGCGCATCCGCGGTGCCGACACCATCGTGTCCCAAGGGCGCAGCAAGATTGCCGCCAATCCCAACTTCTATGCCGCACTGGAAGAGCGTTACGGCGTGCCCCCTTCGGTCGTGGTGGCGATCTGGGGCATGGAAACGGCCTTTGGCAATTTCATGGGCGACAGCAACGTGCTGAGCGCGATCACGACGCTGGCCTATGATTGCCGCCGGTCCGATTTCTTCAGCCCGCACGCCGTGGCGGCG
>JBBREW010000537.1:0-1774 GCA_038225335.1 Rhodobacterales bacterium | reverse complement strand
TCCTTTCCCCCCTTTCGTTCCTGTTACCCGTCCAAAGGACACCCCATGCGTATCGCTGTCGGCGGCATCCATACCGAATGTTCCACCTCTTCTCCTGTGTTGATGCAGCCGGATGATTTCCGCGTGCTGCGGTCGGACGATCTGACCGCCGATCCCTATTTTGCCTGCCTTGGAGGTGGGACCCTTGGGCGCGAAAACGCCACGGTTCTGCCGTTGCTGCATGCGCGTGCCGTGCCGGGCGGGCCTTTGGCGCGCGGCACCTATGACGGTTTGAAGGCAGAGTTTCTGGACAGGCTGGCCGCAAGCCTGCCTTGCGACGGAGTGTATCTGGCCATGCACGGGGCGATGCATGTGGATGGCATGTGGGACGCCGAAGGCGACTGGATCGCAGCCGTCCGGGCCATGGTCGGCCCCACCGCGCTGATCGCCGGCAGCTATGACCTGCATGGCAATCTGTCGCAAAGGATCATCGACCAGATCGACATCTTTGCCGCCTATCGCACCGCGCCGCATATCGACGTGGCCGACACCATGCAGGCGGCGTGGGACATGCTGGGGCGGGCGCTGGACAGCGGGCTGCACCCCGGCGTGGTATGGCTGCCGGTGCCGCATCTGTTGCCCGGTGAACGATCAGCCACGACCGACGCACCGGGGGCAGGTCTTTATGCCGTCCTGCCCGGATTGGAAGGGCCGGGGGTCTGGCGCACCGATCTGATGATCGGCTACGTCTGGGCGGACGAACCCCGCGCCACCGCCGGTGCCGTGGTCACGGGCACCGACCGGGCCGCACTGGATGACGCCGCCCGGACCATCGCGCAGGCGTTCTGGGATGCCCGCGACGCATTCCGTTTCGGGCCACAGACCGGCCCGCTGACCGCGATGCTGGACAGCGCCGCAGCGGCGACGACCCGGCCTGTCATTCTGGCGGACAGCGGCGACAACCCGACGGGTGGCGGTGTGGGCGACCGGGCCGATGTGCTGGCCGCACTCCTCGCGGGGGGCTGGGACGATGCACTGGTGGCAGGCATCACCGACAGGCCCGCCGTCACGGCCTGTTTTGACGCGGGTGCAGGGGCCACCCTGCCGCTGACCATCGGCGCATCGCTGGACCCTGCGGGGGTGTCGGTGCAGGTGACGGCGCAGGTCGTGTCGCTGCACGACGGCGATGGCCCCGCCGACAGGCAGGCGGTCGTGCGGACCGGGGGTGTGACCGTGGTGCTGGCCGCCCGGCGGCGACCCTATCACGCCATCGCGGATTTCACCGCGCTTGGACTGGACCCGTCGGCGGTGCGGTTGCTGGTGGTCAAATCCGGGTATCTGTCACCGGAACTGGCCCCCCTTGCATCACCCAATCTGATGGCGCTGACCAAGGGGGTGGTCAATCAGGACATTCCACGACTGGTGAACCGCAACCGCCGCCCCGGCACCCTGCCCTTTGATCCGCAGGCTGTCTTTGTGGCGGACCCGCAACCTTCCGCAAGGTTCAAGGGCTGATCATGAACGCCTGGGTATCGATCCTGCGGGATCATGGGGTCGTGCGTGCATCGGCGGCGGCGATTTTTCTTTATGGCTTTGCAGGTGCGGCCACCGCACCCTATCAGGCGGTGGTCGGCATCAGGGTGATGGGGCTGTCGGACTTCGCCTATGCCATGCTGGGCCTGGTGGGGGCGGTCGTCCATGTGCTGGTCGCCGTCGCGAGCGGTTATCTGTCGGACCGTTACCGCAGCTATCGTCGCCCGCTGATCGCCGTGTCGGTCTTTGGCATCATCGGCTA
>JBBREW010000536.1:0-1776 GCA_038225335.1 Rhodobacterales bacterium | reverse complement strand
CACCGACGGACGCGGGCGTAGCTCAGGGGTAGAGCATAACCTTGCCAAGGTTAGGGTCGAGAGTTCGAATCTCTTCGCCCGCTCCAGTCGGTATTCGGACAGGGTCGCCTTTGTGGCGGCCCTTTCGCGTTTCGGGCGGCGGTCTGGTGGATGGGCAGGAACCTGCACCAATGGCGGGGCGCGGTGCGTTTGTCCCTTGCACAGCGCGTCGCCTGTTTGTAGATCACCCCCACCGACGGACGCGGGCGTAGCTCAGGGGTAGAGCATAACCTTGCCAAGGTTAGGGTCGAGAGTTCGAATCTCTTCGCCCGCTCCAGTCGGTATTCGGACAGGGTCGCCTTTGTGGCGGCCCTTTCGCGTTTCCGGCGCGGGTTCTAGAAGACCTTGAACGTCAGGGTGGTCAGCGTGCGTTCAATGCCGGGGATTCCCGCGACGCTTTCATTGATGAAGTGGCCGATGTCGCGGTCGGTCGGGACGTAGCATTTCATCAGCAGATCGAAATCGCCGCTGGTCGAATAGAGCTCGGAATGGATTTCCCGCAGCGCGATGGCGTCCGCCACGTCATAGGTCGTGCCGGGCTTGCAGCGGATCTGAACAAAAACACAGGTCGTCATGGCGGGCCTTTCGGGCAAAGGGGTTGCGGTGAACCTGCACCACCCTTGGCTGCGGCGCAATCGGTGCCTTGGCGCAGCCGCCCCCCTTGCCTATAAGGCGCGTGACACCCAGCCGGAGAGATGCCCATGCGGACCGCCACCATCACCCGCCAGACCGCAGAGACGCAGATCAGCGTGACCCTGACCCTTGACGGGACCGGGCTTTCGGATAATCGCACCGGGATCGGTTTCTTTGATCACATGCTGGACCAGTTGGCACGCCACGCGCTGATCGACATGACCGTCACCGCGACGGGCGATCTGCATATCGACGACCACCACACGGTCGAAGATACGGGGATCGCCATCGGTCAGGCCCTGGTGCAGGCACTGGGCGACAAGCGTGGCATCCGCCGCTATGCCTCCTGCCATCTGGCGATGGATGATGCACAGGTGCGCTGTGCGCTGGATCTGTCCGGGCGGCCGTGGCTGATCTGCAATCTGGACCTGCCTTTTGGCAAGATCGGGCCAAGTTTCGATACCGAACTGGTGCGGGAATTCTTTCAGGCCCTGTCCACCCACGGCGGGATCACCCTGCATCTGGACCGGCTGCACGGGTTCAATGCCCACCACATCACAGAGGCCGCGTTCAAATCCGTGGCCCGCGCCCTGCGCGAGGCGGTGGCGGTCGATCCGCGCGTGGCCGACGCAGTGCCATCGACGAAGGGCAGCCTGTGACCACGGTTCTGGTCGATTACGACAGCGGCAATCTGCATTCGGCGCAAAAGGCGTTCGAGCTGATGGCCCGCGAAACCGGATCGGGACCCGTGATCGTCACCGATGACGCCGATGTCGTGGCCCGCGCCGACCGAATCGTGCTGCCCGGTGACGGCGCGTTTCCCCATTGCCGGGACAACCTGTTCGGGCAGCACGATCTGGCGCAGGCGATCATCGCGGCGGTGACCGGGCGCGGCGTGCCGTTTCTGGGGATTTGCGTCGGCATGCAAATGCTGGCCACGACCGGGCATGAACACGCGCAGACCGCCGGATTTGGTTGGATTCCCGGTGATATCACGCGGATCACGCCCAGCGACCCCGCCTTGAAAATCCCGCATATGGGCTGGAACGATCTGGTCATCGACCGCCCGCATCCCGTGCTGGCAGGACTGCAGAGCGGCGATCA
>JBBREW010000535.1:0-1785 GCA_038225335.1 Rhodobacterales bacterium | reverse complement strand
AGCGAGGCCCCCGCCAGCGTTCCCCAGACATTGCCGACACCGCCGACAACGACCGTCATGAACGACTGCACGATGTAATCGGCCCCCATTTCGGACGTGACCTTGGCATAAAGCCCGATTGCCACGCCTGCGATGCCCGCGATACCGGACCCCAGACCAAAGGTCAGCATGTTGATGCGGTCCGGGTTGATCCCCATCGACGCCGCCATACCGGGGTTCTGGGTCACGGCGCGGACCTCTAGCCCCAGACGGGTGCGTTTGAGGATGAACAGGATCAGGCCCAGAAACAGCAGGGCCAGCACAAAGATCGCAACCCGGATATAGCTGATCTGGATCACATCGGACATCACCCATGCCCCGTCCAGCCATGCAGGAGAGGTCAGCGGACGGGCCTGTGTACCAAAGATGTTCTTGGCCAGCTGTTGCAAGGCGATGGAAATGCCAAAAGTCGCAAGCAGCGTTTCCAGCGGACGGTGATACAGATGGCGGATCACCAGCCGTTCCATCGCAACCCCCGCGCCAAAGGTCAGGATAAAGGCCGCAGGCAGCGCCACGATCAGCGACAGGGTATAGTCCGGGATGAATTGCTGCACGACATAGCCCGTATAGGCCCCCATCATGATGAATTCGCCATGCGCCATGTTGATGACACCCATCACGCCAAAGGTGATGGCAAGCCCGATGGCCGCAAGGAAATAGATCGACGCGAGCGACAGGGCATCCAGCGACAGATCGGCCATCTGGGACACCGCAACGCGCGATGTGACCCGGTCAAGGGCGGCGCGGGCCGCCGTGGTGATTGTGGCATCGTCTTCGACGTAGGTTTCGTAAAAGACATGCGCGGCAACGGCGTCGGCCTGTTCCTGTGCGGTGACCAGCGGTGGCACGGTGCCCGCCGCTGCCAGTGTGGCATAGGCGGTCTCTCGGGCTGCCGGATCGCTGAGCTGCGCTGTCGGCACATTGCCGACCCGGCCATCGACGACATTGGTCATCATCGCATCCCTGACCGCCGCCGCCGTCACAAGCGGCGGCGCCAGATCAGCCGCGACCAGCCTGTCATAGGCAGCAGCGGGTGTGATATCGTCGCCAACCGTCAGGATGCGGGCCACGTTGCCGTCGGGCGCTGTGGCGGACACACCGCTTTGCACAGAGAGTATCTGATTGAGTGCGGCCCGCGTCGCGATGGATGTATCACGCGACAGGCTGTCGATTGCGGCGATCCGCCCGTCGATGGTGTCGGCAAAGCTGGCGGACATGATATTGGCCAGCTGGATCTTGCGGTCGCGCAGGGCGTCGTCGGGCTCATCCGCAATCGAGGCAAGCAGCGGCGGCAGTTGTTCCGCCTCTGGTCGGCGGGCGATGGAATCGATGGCTGACAGGCGGCGGGTCAGATCGGGGTCCATCAGCTGATACTGCACCAGCGCCGTGCCGATCACGCGCCGCACACCGCCATTGGGCCGCAGTTCCGTGTAACCCGCCGGGGAATCGGTCGTCTGCGTGCCGCTGTCGATATCGGTCAAGGTCAGGGTGTCGCCGTCACGGGTGCCAAAAAAGAAAAGGCCATCCTGCGTGCGCTGCCAGACGCCTTTGTCAGACCATGCTTCCAGAAATTCCGTCACTTGCGGCGAACCGGATGCGCCAAGGTCGGCCAGCACATCGGCGATGGCGGCGCGGGACGGCTGGGCGATTTCGGCTGCATGGGACTGCAGGGCGGGTTGCAGGTCCTGGGCCAGTGCGGTGTGGCACAGGCCGGACAGGAAAATGACAAGAGCCGGCAGGCGCAGC
>JBBREW010000534.1:0-1786 GCA_038225335.1 Rhodobacterales bacterium | reverse complement strand
GAAGGTGATGATATCGGTCCGCGCCGGCGTGCCCGCATCATGGAAATGCCGCCGCGTCATCTTGACGGCCAGTTCGCAGGCTTCGGTCCCGGAATTGGTGAAAAAGACCGTGTCCGCGAAGGTATGTTCCACCAGCAGGTCCGCGAGCCGCTGTTGCGCCGGAATCTGATAGAGGTTGCTGACGTGCCAGACGGCCTGCGCCTGATCGGTCAGCGCCTTGACCAGTGCGGGGTGGGCATGGCCGAGGCTGTTGACCGCAATCCCTGCGCCGAAATCCAGATAGCGGCGGCCATCGGTGCTGGTCAGCCAGGCGCCGTCGCCTTTGGCAAAGGCAAGCGGCGCACGGTTGTAGGTCGGCAGGATGGTCGGGATCATGGGTCTGGCCTTTTGGCGGAGGTGATACCCGATTGATGCCCGGTCAGGACGGTCGGGTCAACGATTTCACGGGGATATGGGGAGCGTGAACAGGACGTGCAGCGGACGGCGCAGGATCAGCGCAGGCGTCGGACAGCAAATGTGGCACGGGTGTTCATGACAGGTGACCTAGCCGATCCGGTGACGCAAGGGAAGCCCTGATCACGCCTTGAGCCGGTAACCCCGGTCAAGCCAGCGCCAGACAACCGCCATGACAACGACATTCGCCGCCAGCACTACGACCAGCCCCAGCCAGGGCGACGAGTCGGACACACCGATCATGCCGTAGCGGACACCGTCGATGATATAGAAGAACGGGTTGGCGTGGGATGCGGTCTGCAATGGCCCCGGCAAGGCGTCGATGCTGTAGAATGTGCCCGACAGAAACGACAGCGGCGTCACCAGAAAGTTCGAAATGGCGGACAACTGGTCGAACTTGTTGGCCCAGATGCCCGCAATCATCCCCAGCGCCCCCATGAACAGTGATCCCAGCGTGACAAAGACCAGCATCCAGGCGAGGTTCTGGATCTGGACACCCAGAAAAATCCACGATCCCGCGCTGATGACGGCTGCCACGATGATCCCGCGTGCAAGCGCCCCGAACAGGTAACCGAACAGCAGCTCCCCCGCCGACAGCGGCGGCATGAGGGTATCGACGATATTGCCCCCCACCTTGGCAGAGGCGAGACTGGACGAGGTATTGGCAAAGGCATTCTGGATCACGGTCATCACAAGGATGCCGGGGGCCAGAAAGGTCATGAAGGGCACACCCATCACATCGCCGCGCTGCGGACCGATGGCGATGGTAAAGATCATCAGCAAAAGACCGGCGTTGATCAGCGGTGCCATCACCGTCTGCGACCAGACATTCATGAAACGGCGCACTTCGCGTTGTGCGAGGGTGCGGGTGCCTTCCCAGTTCACACGACCAAAGCGGCGCACGCCCATGGCGGTCCTGCGGTCTGTTGCCGTTTGGTCGGTCATGACGTCTTTCCCTTCAAATGCGGGGGCGGTCCTTCACTTCCCCTGCCCCGATGCTTAGAATAGGGGTTCAAGAGAATAGACAAGGCCTGATGCACCGCAACGGCCAGAGCGAAGGAAGCCATATGTCCTGGACAGACGAACGGGTCGAGACCCTGCGCAAGATGTGGGGCGAAGGTCAGTCAGCCAGCCAGATCGCCAAGGAGTTGGGCGGTGTGACCCGCAACGCCGTCATCGGCAAGGTGCACCGGCTGGGCCTGTCCAACCGGGCGGGCACCGGTGCCACGGAACCGGAGGTGGCCGCAGCCCCTCTGCCCGAAGCTGTGGATGACAAGCCCCAGATGCGCACGGAATCCGCGACACCGACCCGCGCGCCCAAACCCGACCCGGA
>JBBREW010000533.1:0-1791 GCA_038225335.1 Rhodobacterales bacterium | reverse complement strand
ACGGTCGGCAGGTCCACGTCCGCTTCGATCTGCAACAGGGCGATATCGGTCAGCGGGTCGGTCCCGATCACCTCTGCGGTATATTCGGTGCCATCGGCCAGTGTCACGGTCACGGTATCGGCATCTGCGACCACGTGATTGTTCGTCACGATCTGGCCATCACCAGAGATGATGAAACCGGACCCCAGACCCATGGTCGGGCGACCTTCACCGCCTTCGGGGAACATCGGGCCAAAGCGACGCTCCAGCTCTTCCAGCGGGAAACCGGGCGGCAGGCGATCCGCCATGTCGACGGTGTCCGACATGCCGGTGACGTTGATGAAAACGACGGCCGGGGACAGGGTTTCAACCAGATCACCATAGCCGCCAGCCGGAACAGCCAGTGCTGTGGTCGGAACAAGGGTCAGGGCGGTGCTGCCACCAAGGGCAGCAACAAGGGTCAGCGCCGTGGCGCTGCGGGCAAAGGGGAATGTCATGGTCGTGCCTCGTCATTGGGATGTGTTCTTGCGATGAGTGAGAGATGCACCCTCCCGCTGACAAGCGCCTGTCGGCAGCTATACAGATTTGTAACACAGCCCCAGCGGGCAGGCGGTCACGGATCGGGACTGCCCATCTGCGCCACCGCTTCGACCAGATCCTGCGCCGCCGTCAGCGCGCGACCCGTGGCCTGCGCCATGGCAGGCAATACCATCCATTCCAGCGCCCATGCGGCACCGGACCGTTCCTGTTCATGAACCATGGCCTGCCCGATCACCCCGGCCTGCCCTGCGTTATAGCGGGCCAAAGTCACCAGCAATTCCGCGAGGATCGGGTTCTGCTTGTGCGCCATGGCCGACGATCCACCGCCACCGGTCAGGCGCACCTCTGCCACGCCCTGCTGCGCCATCAGGGCGATATCCTGCCCCATCTTGCCCAGACTGCCGCTGATCAATGACAGCACCGTGGCAAAGACGATGACACCGCTGCGATCCGTATGCCGCGCACTGGGCTGCGGGGTCAGGCCCAATGCCTTTGCCATAGGGTCCGCGACCAGCGACAGATCGGCGGTGCCGGTCGGCCCGGACAAGGACAGCCTTTCGATCTGTGGCCGGGCCGCCGTCAGGCGCACCCGGTGATCGGTCAACGGCCCCTGCCACGACCGGATGCGGTCCGCCACCGTGATCGGCAATGCTGCCTGCATCCGCGTCCGTGCCATCAACGGCGCGGCACCGCACCGGTCCGACAGGGTGGTCAGACTTGACACAAGATGCGCCAGACGGCTGTCGATCAGATCAAAGGTCGCACGCGCCGTCAGGGCAAGGGCCGTGTCCAGCACATCCTGCGACGTGGCCCCGCTGTGGATCGCGGTCGCGGCATCGCCCGCACCCTGTTTCAGCTGCCGGACAAGGTCCGGCACCGGCAGACCGTCGCGGCCCGATGCCGCCGCCAGCGCCGCCATATCGGGCCGCTGGGCTGCAACGTGATCCGCCGCACGCGCGGCCAATTGCGCGTCCACCTGCCCCGCCTGCCCCCGGGCGCGGGCAAACGCCGCCTCGAAATCCAGCATGTGATCCAGTTGCGCCTGCGCGGACCACAGGGCGGCCATGTCCGCATCCGCGAACAGCCCGTCGAACAAGGCGTTGCCAAAGGTCATTCGGATTCCATTTCCGCCAGCGTCTCCTTGGCCATCTTGATGGCATGGTTCGCCTTTGGCACACCCGCATAGATGGCCACGTGCATGAAGGCCTGCAGGATGTCCGACGGGCTGGCACCGGTGCGGGCGGTGGCGCGCACATGCATCGGAATTTCCGC
>JBBREW010000532.1:0-1796 GCA_038225335.1 Rhodobacterales bacterium | reverse complement strand
GACAGCGTTGTTTCCACACCCAGCGTCTGTTTCCACATCTGGCTGACAGCGGTGGCCACGGCCGCATGTGCGTCAGAGGTGTTGTAGACATAGTTCACGGTCAGCGGGTTGTCGGGACCGTAACCTGCTTCCTCCAGCAAGGTTGCAGCCTCTGCGTTCCGGTCTTCCTGCGACATGCTTTCTTCTGGGATGGCGGGCGCTTCGAACCCGGCGGTTGCCCAATGGGTGAAATAGTAGGCGGGTTTCTGACCGCCAGCCAGCACGGCGTCCACGATGATGTCCCGGTCGATGGCCAGCGACAGCGCCTTGCGGACGCGGGGGTCCTTGAATTCTTCGGTCGCATCGTCGCGCAGGTTGAACATGAAGTAATAGGAACACGCCTCTGGGACGGACATGACCTGATCGGGATACTGTTCGGCCAGACGCGGATACTGCCCGGCGGGCACGTCGGTCCGGTCCAGCTCGCCTGCCAGATAACGGGTCAGCGCCACGTTTTCATCGTTGATGATCAGGCTGACGTTGCGTTCGATGATGGTGTTTTCGTTGTCCCAGTAGTTCACGTTCCGCTCTCGGACCAGACGTTCCTGCGGCACATGTTCGGTCAGCATATAGGCACCGTTCGACACCATGTTGCCCGCCTGCGTCCAGGCATCGCCGAATTCCTCGACGTTGGATTGCAGCACGGGGAAGGTGGTGTAATGCGTCATCATCTGCGGGAAATAGGGCAGCGGCTGCGCCAGTGTCACGACCAGCGTGGTGTCATCGGTGGCGGACACGCCCAGTTCGGACGGCTCCATATCCCCGGCGATGATGGCGTCGGCGTTCTGCACGCCCATCAGGCCAAAGAACCACTGGTATTCGGATGCAAGGGCGGGGTCGATCGCCCGCTTCCATGCGTATTCGAAATCGCCGGCGGTCACGGGATCGCCGTTGGACCATTTTGCGTTGTCGCGCAGGGTAAAGGTATAGGTCAGGTTGTCGTCGCTGACCTCGTATCCGGTCGCGACGCCGGGCACCAATTCACCATCGGCGTCCTGATTCATCAGACCTTCGAACAGGTCGCGGACGATATCGCCACCGGCGGAATCTTCGGTCTTGCCGGGATCGATGGACGGGCTTTCGTCCAGATCGCGATAGGTGAATGTCTGGTCTTCGGCCAGTTCTTCGCCGGTGACGGGGTGGGTTGCGGCAAATGCGGTGGCTGATCCCAGCAGCAGCATGGCCGTGGTGGCCAGCAGTGTGTGGCGCGTGCGTGTCATCGTGGACTCCCTGTCAGAACGGGCCGTGGATCGGCCCTGATAATTGGTAAATTACGGTCCCTGCTGCGCAGGAACGATGCACCATCCTTTGACCACTTTGCGCAAATAGCAAGAGCCGGGTCAGGTTGACCCGACGACATGTCGCACAGCTTGTGTGCTGCGACATGATACGGCATTTTCTGGACAAGGCAGCGCAATCAAACCACATAACTGCATCAGACAGACGAAGGCGGCCCCTGCCTGCGCCTGTCACCTCCCCGGCCTTGTCAATGTGGACGCCCCGATGACCGATGAAAAAATGCCCGATCTGACGCTGGAAACCCGTGCGGGCCTGCCGGATGCGCTGCGTGTCCTGCTGGAAGCCTATCCGCGCCAAGGCTGGACAGCGCACCCCAATTTCGACGGGTTGATCAAGTTCTGGCTGGACCGGCATCTGATGTTCCGGCGGATCATGGCCGAAATGCAATCGGGCACAGAAGCGATCCTGGATGCAAAGATTGATGCGCGGACATTCGCCGGTCAGGTGTCGCGATATGG
>JBBREW010000531.1:0-1803 GCA_038225335.1 Rhodobacterales bacterium | reverse complement strand
TTTATGTCGCGATTTGAGAGCGCGGCCACAGGTGCATCGCGTGGCAGATCTCTGCGGGCTCGCTTGTTCAGGTTCTCAACAGAGCCTTTTTGCCAAGGCGATTGCGGATCGCAGAACCATGCTTCGGCTCCGATGCCTGGTTTGAGCTTCCACCAGTTCCGGAACTCAATGCCACGATCAAAAGTGACTGATTTGCGCGCTGGTGGGGGCAGGGGCTCCATCACGTCCATCAGCCGGTTCATAAGGTGCGTCGTGCGGCGGTCGTTATTGCGAAACTGGATGGCAAAGCGCGTCTTGCGTTCGACGACAGACGCAATGTTCGTCCTACCCTGCGCCCGCTCAAAGATCGTCAAATCACCCTCCCAAGCGCCACACGTATCACGCGTTTTGACGTAGTCGGGTCGTTCATGGATCAACCGATCAGGTGGAAAAACAAGGCCACCCGGGCTGGGTCTTTGTCCTGATTGGCGGTTCTTGCGGCGATGCGGCAGATAGCGTGCCAAATCTTCTGACTGGCCGTCGGTGCCGTAAACGTAGGCATAGATCGTCTCGTGGCTGACACGCAGAGATTGCCCGTCATCCTTTAAACGACCTGCGATCTGTTCGGGTGACCAGCCTTCTGCCAACTGCTTAATCACATGATTTCGCCGATCTATGCACCGCACAAGTTTGCGCCGCCGGGCACGCCGTCTCACGGCGGCCCGCTGGGCGGTCAGGTCATAGTAGCCATTTATCCTAGGCAACTCATCGTCAACAAATCGGTTGCGCTTGATCTCGCGGTAGACCGTTGCGCGACGCCGACCGGATCTCGGCCGCGATCTTGTCGACCGCAAACTTCGCGTGCAACATATCCTCAATCGTGCGCCGGTCGCGCAAACTTAGCTCTGTGTGGGCCGTCTTCCGATCTCCTTGCTTTCCAGCAAGATAGGGCATTTGTCGCAACCCAGTTTGGAATGTGCCCAGCTTACACGCGAAAATCGCGTCAGGATAACTACGTAAAACTGACTTATACCAGATTGCAAAGACGATCGGCTGGCCGTCACCCGGCCCTAACGCTGCGAAGTTCTGATTCGGTTTTGCCGTAGTGTGCCGCCGTGAGCGCGCAGGCGCTTTCGACATCGCGGCGCAAGACGGCGTCCGCAATCTCGCGATGTTCTACCCCGAGATCGCGGGCGCTGCCAGAACTTTCAACCGATGCGCGCCGGTAGCGTTCGGCCAGCGTGTGCAGACCGTCGCGAACGCGCAGCAGCCACACCGAATCGCAGGCTGACACCATCACGCGGTGAAACGCCGTGTTGGCCTTTTCCCACTCATCGGTGCCCGGGCGGGTTTCTTTGTCGGCCTTTGACATAAGGTAGGCAGCGGATACGACTTCTGCTTCCCAGGCGCTGTCGCCCTGAAGCAGTGACAACCGCAGACCTTCACGCTCGATCGCCACGCGGGCGCGGGTCAGATCGGCAAATTCCTCGGGATCGAGCGGTGCGACGGTGAAGCCCCGGTTGCCTTCGGCGAGGACAAGCCCTTCTGTGGACAGGCGTTGTAGCGCCTCGCGCAGCGGGCTTGCACCGATTCCATAAAGCTGGCGCAACCGATCGATGCGGAGACGTTCACCGGGTTCGCGGACGCCGGTGATGATATCGTGGCGCAACTTGCCCCAAGCCGTATCGGCCAGGGTGGACGCATGGGCGTCGTGCAGCGGTGGGAATATAGCATCCATGGCCCTTGATGCTTCGGAATTGACAGGCGTGGCAAGACATGTTTCACTTTATCGATAAAATACGGGAATGTCGATAAAATGAAGAT
>JBBREW010000530.1:0-1808 GCA_038225335.1 Rhodobacterales bacterium | reverse complement strand
GACCGTGCGGGCCATTGTGCGCCCTATCGTCATCATCACGTCCAACAACGAAAAGGAGTTGCCCGACGCATTCCTGCGGCGCTGTTTTTTCCATTACATCCGGTTTCCCGACATGGACACCATGCGGCGAATCGTGGCCGTTCATCACCCCGATATCAAGGATGCGCTGCTGACGGCTGCGCTCACGCAGTTCTATACATTGCGCGATACGGCCGGATTGAAGAAGAAACCATCGACGTCAGAGGTGCTGGACTGGCTGAAACTGCTGCTGGCAGAGGATCTGACCGCCGAAGACCTGCGCGCAGACCCGAAAACCGCCCTGCCACGCCTGCATGGTGCCTTGCTGAAAAACGAACAGGACGTGCATCTGTTTGAACGGCTGGCGTTCATGGCGCGGTCTGCGCGGTGATGACCTGCGGCGCAGGCGTGGACGGTGGGTCATGACAGACGACCGCGCTTTTGCGGCAACGGTCACAGGTCTTGGCCTGTCAGCACTTGATTGAGACTCGTCATGTCAGGCTGTGGCACGGCAGATGTAACGATCTGGAATACAATCATCACGCGATTGCCGCATTCGTGTCCAGATTGCACCGCAGTCCGATGTCACACCGACATTGGGTTCAAGAGGAGAGTTGTTTTGATCTGTTCCAGTCTGCGTTGCACCGCGAATGATACGTTCCGCTTTTGCAAGAAAGCGACCGTTCGTTTCGCCGATTTCAAAACAGCGGGAAACGAACCCTCATGATGCGCCTTGTCACCGTTGCGACCATCGCTCTTTTGGCGGCCTGCACGGCAGGCCCATCCGCCGCACCGCAAGCCACACGCGGGGTAAGTGCTGCGGCGATATTGCCCCCGATGCGCGCCTTTACCGAATCCCGCGTCGTCCCCGTCACCCGCGGCAACCCGGAAATGGCCGAAGATTTTCTGGACCTGACCTTTCGCCTGGAAAGCGGACGCGTCATTGCGGCCATGTCCCGGTTTGAAGGGCCCATCGCCGTCCGGGTGGCCCCCGGTGCGCCGGCATCCCTGCCCGGCGATCTGAACACGCTGCTGGCGCGCCTGCGGGCCGAAGCCTCCATCGACATCAACCGCACCGACGCGCCCGACGCGCAGATCATTGTCGCAGCGATTCCCCAGCGCACCTTGCAGCGCGCCGTGCCGAACGCCGCCTGTTTCGTCGTGCCGGGGGTGCAAAGCTGGGAGGAATTCCTGCAACGCCGCAACACGGCTGTCGTGGACTGGGCGATCCTGCGCGAACGGACACGCGCCACGATCTTTGTTCCTGCCGATGCCGCACCGCAGGAAATCCGTGACTGCCTGCACGAAGAGCTTGCTCAGGCGTTGGGGCCGTTGAACGATCTATACCGCCTGCCGGATTCGGTCTTTAACGACGACAACATCCACGCGGTGCTGACCGGGTTCGACATGCTGATGCTGCGCGCCACCTATGCGCCTGAATTGCGCAATGGCATGACGCGCCAACAGGCGGCGGCTGTGATCGGTCCAGTGCTGGACCGCCTGAACCCCGCCGGACGCCGTAGCGAGATGGTGTCCTTTCCCGACACCTCGCGCGACTGGATCGACGCGATGGAACTTGCGCTGATGGACGGGTCCAGCCCCAGTGTGCGGCGCCAATCCGTCAACCGTGCCGTGCAGATCGCCCAGCAGTTGCGGTATGGCGGGGCCAGAGCGGGCTTTTCCTATTACGCGCTTGGCCGCTTGCAGGTCGGCTATAATGCGAATGCCGCGCGACAGGCGTTTGATGCGGCGGATCAGGTCTATAACACCTCTGCCAGCATGCAGATTCA
>JBBREW010000529.1:0-1820 GCA_038225335.1 Rhodobacterales bacterium | reverse complement strand
CGTGGCACCTGCGGGCGCCAATGGATGTGATCCTTGGCCTGCGCGCGACAAAGCTGGCGGCGCTGATCGTCGTCGGGGCCGCCATCGGTGTATCGACCATCCTGTTTCAGACCGTGGCCGCCAACCGCCTGCTGACACCGGGGATCGTGGGCTTTGACGCCTTGTTCGTCTTCATCCAGACGGCGCTTGTCATGGGTCTGGGGGCGTCAGGCTATGCCGTGTTGCCGCCTTTGGCACAGTTTGCTGCGGAAACGGTGATCCTGCTGGTGGCCGCGATGGCCCTGTTCGGCGTCGTCCTGCGCCACGGGGCAGAGGATATCCTGCGCCTTGTGCTGACCGGCGTGATCCTCGGTGTCCTGTTGCGCACGCTGGCGGGGCTGATGCAGCGGCTGCTGGACCCGTCGGAATTCGCAATCCTGCAACAGGCAAGCATCGCAACATTCAATGCGGTCGATGCGGACAAGCTCATGATCGGCACAGGGGTGCTGATGGTCAGTCTGTGCGGGGCGATGGTGTTGGCCCGCCAGATGGATCTGGCGGCGCTGGGGCGGTCGGTTGCCCTGCCACTGGGTCTGGATCATGACCGCTTCACGCTGCTGGCACTGGCGCTAGTGGCGTTGATGGTGGCCGTTGCGACGGCTTTGGTGGGGCCGATCACCTTTCTGGGTCTGCTGGCCGCCAGTCTGGCCCATGCGGTCATGCCGACCTATCGGCACGACCGGCTGATCCCTGCGGCGGCCATCATCGGGGCCATCATCCTTGTGGCCGGGCAGTTCGTCTTTGAACGCCTGCTGGGGATGCGGTCGTCGCTGACGGTGATCGTAGAGTGTCTGGGCGGGCTACTGTTTCTGTTTCTTATCCTGCGAAAGGCCAAGGCATGATTGATGTGCGCGCGCTGGGCGTCGTGCGTGACGGCACCCCTATTCTGACCGATGTCACAGCCACCTTCCCGCCCGCAGGCATCACAGCCTTGATCGGGCCGAACGGGGCGGGCAAGTCAACCTTGCTGCATACCATGGCCGGCCTGATCGCGCCGGATGCAGGCCAGATCACGATCGACGGGGCGGATATCATCGCCATGCCGCCGCAGACCCGCGCGCGGCTGGTCGCACTGCTGGCGCAGACGGACCGTGTCACCGCGCGCCTGACCCTGCGCGATCTGGTGGGGTTCGGCCGCTGGCCCATCCACCGGGGCCGGCCCGGACCACGCGACAGCGCCGCCGTGGATGCCACGCTGGTCCTGTTCGATCTGGCCGCCCTTGCGGATCGCCAGATCAGCACCCTGTCCGGCGGCCAGCGCCAAAGGGCGCTTATCGCCATGGCCCATGCGCAGGAAACGCCGTGGCTGTTGCTGGATGAACCGCTGGCGGCCCTTGATCCGCGCCATGCCCGCGACATCATGGACCGCCTACACGCACTGTCGCGGCCCGGACCCTGCATGCGGCGGATCGTGATCGTGCTGCACGATCTGGGGGTGGCGGCCCGCTATGCCGATGCGGTGGTGGCGATGAAGGACGGCTGTGTCGTGGCCGCCGGGCCGTGCGACCATGTCATGACCGATGCGGTGCTGTCGGACTTGTTCGATACGGGGCTGGCCGTGCGCCGGATTGACGGTCAACCGGTGGTCATTGCGGTCTGATGACCCCGCAAGGGTTGGGCGCTGCGGCCCTCAGGCCGCGGTTTTCCATTGCTGCGGGGTCACATACACCATGTGATCCCCGACGCTGACCATCACTTCGCCGTCCTGAATGTTGATCTGCAACTTCATCGCGCGACTGGCCAGTTTTGCCAGAGCATCGGTGTCTTTTTCAGAAAAACCG
>JBBREW010000528.1:0-1830 GCA_038225335.1 Rhodobacterales bacterium | reverse complement strand
CTGACATCAAAGGTCATCGACGGCACGTTTCCCGATTACACCCGCGTCATTCCCACCGGCAACACCCGCCGCATGGAAGTGGACGCCGCGGAATTTGCCCGTGCCGTCGACCGGGTGGCCACGGTCAGTTCCGAACGGAGCCGGGCAGTCAAGCTGCAACTGGAAGACGACCGCCTGATCCTGTCGGTCAACGCCCCTGATTCGGGCGCGGCAGAGGAAGAGCTGGCGGTCGCCTATTCCGACGAACGGCTGGAAATCGGGTTCAACGCGAAATACCTGCTGGAAATCGCCAGTCAGGTGGACCGTGAAAACGCGGTGTTCCTGTTCAACTCCTCAAACGATCCGACCTTGATGCGCGAAGGCAATGACACCTCTGCCGTCTATGTCGTCATGCCGATGCGGGTCTAGCCTTTCGGTTTCTGCGAAACCGAAGCGCGCCGCGCGGGGATATTTTAAACGAGAAGAAGGGCGGACCCGCGATGGTTGGCGTGGCCGTGACCCGTCTGCAATTGTCCTATTTCCGGTCGCACAAGCAGGTCGAAGTGCAGACCGACGGGCGACCTGTCGCCCTGTATGGGCCGAATGGTGCGGGCAAGACCAATCTGCTGGAGGCACTCTCTCTTTTGTCGCCGGGGCGGGGCTTGCGCCGCGCCGCTGCGGACGATCTGTCCCGGCGGCCAGAGTTGCTGGGTTGGAAGGTTTTTGCCGACCTGCATGACGGCCGCCGCGACGTCGCGCTTGTAACCGGGGCAGAGGCGGGCCAGCCGCGCTCTGTTCAGATTGACGGCAAGACGACGACCCAGACAACCCTGGCCAGCATAATGCGCGTCTTGTGGCTGGTGCCCGCCATGGACCGGCTGTGGATCGAAGGCGCCGAGGGGCGGCGGCGGTTTCTGGACCGGGCCACACTGAGTTTCGTGCCGGGCCATGCAGAAGCCAGTCTGGCCTATGACAAGGCGATGCGCGACCGCAACCGCCTGCTGAAGGATATGGTGCGCGACGCGCATTGGTATGCCGCGCTGGAAAGCCGCATGGCAGAGGCGGGCGCACAGATTCAGGCCAACCGGCACCTTGCGGTCACGGCCTTGATGGCGGCACAGCACGACGCTGCGACGGCGTTTCCCGTCGCATCGCTGGCCCTGACAGAGACGGGCAATCCCGCGCAGGGGCGCGACGCCCTGCTGGCCGGGCTGGCCGAGGGGCGCGGTCGCGATCAGGCGGCAGGGCGCACGCTGACGGGGCCTCATCGCACGGATCTGGACGCGACCTTTGCCGCAAAAGGTGTGGCGGCCCGCGACTGTTCCACCGGCGAACAAAAGGCGCTGTTGATCAGTCTTATTCTGGCCAATGCCCGCGCCTTGATCGCAGACACGGGACAGGCGCCGATCCTTTTGCTGGACGAAGTGGCCGCCCATCTGGACAAAGCACGGCGGGCGTCACTTTATGATGAAATCTGCGCCTTGGGTGCGCAGGCGTGGATGACCGGGACAGAGGCGCATCTGTTCGATGCGCTGGGCGGGCGTGCGCATTTTCTAGCGGTGGCGGACGCGGCCACCGGTTCGACCGTATCCAAAGGACAAGACCTGTGATCGCCATCGACGTCATCCCTGAAATGCAGCTGACACCGGCCGATGACGCGGCCATCGCGGCGGTGCTGACCCTCGCCTTTCCGGGTGAATTCGTGGGCAGGTCCTATCACAAGCAGCGGCATCACCTGCGCATCGTTGCGCGGGCGGAGGGCGCTGTCGTGGGCCATGTCGCCTTGCTGTTCCGCACGATCCGGCTGGGGCCCGATCTGGTCCCTGTGGTCGGGGTGGCAGAGGTCGCGAC
>JBBREW010000527.1:0-1843 GCA_038225335.1 Rhodobacterales bacterium | reverse complement strand
GTTCGCAGCGGACCGTTCAGCTTGACGCAGTGGTGTATGCTTTGAATGGTCCATTTGGAGCCTCGCTTTGTTGTCGTTTCGATTGCAGACACCCCACGACAGGCGCGCCTGGGTTCCCCTTTTTCGGGCCTGCGACGGGGGCCGGGTGGCAACCGGCAAGGAACCGCGCAAGGCAGGTGCAGCGGAATGTGCGGCAGATCAGGGTTGGGGAAAACGGCGGGCATCATGTGCAATCCGGCCTAGCCGAGATACACCTTTGCTTCGGGATAGCGGACCCGCGGGACGGTGCGTGTCGCCAGAAAGAACCCCAGTGTCAGCGGGCCGACGCGGCCCAGAAACATGATGGCGATGATGACGGCGCGGCCGAATGTGCTCAGCTCCGGGGTATAGCCGCGCGACAGGCCCACGGTGCCAAAGGCGCTTGCGACCTCGAAGCTGATATCAAGGAAATGGCCGTCGTGGGACGCGGTCATCAGGAAGATGCCGACAAACACGAGGATCAGGCTGATCGCGGTCAGGGCCATGACCTTGAGCACCTGATCCAGTGCGATGGACCTGCCAAAGGCGCTGAGTTGTTGCTGACGCCGGAAGAACGCGACGGTCGCCAGCAGCATGACGACAAAGGTCGTGACCTTGATCCCGCCTGCCGTGGACGCAGGGCCGCCGCCGATCAGCATGAGAGAGATGAACATCAGCGCCGTGCTGTCGTGCAATCCGGCGATATCGGTGGTGTTGAACCCGGCGGTGCGGGTGGTGACACCCTGAAACCAGCTGACGGTCAGGCGCGACGCGGCACTGTCGAACTGGCCAAGCGTCGCGGGATTGTTCCATTCCAGCAGGGCGAACATGGCCACAGACCACGGGATCAGGATCGCCGTGCCGGTCAGCATGATTTTCGTGTGCAACGACCATGTGCGCCATGTGCGATGGCTGTAGATGTCGTGCAACACCACATAACCGATGCCGCCCACGATGAACAACGCGGGAACCACGATGTTGACGACGGGGTCGGTGGCATAGGGCACCAGACCGGTGGGAAAGGTCGAAAAGCCCGCATTGTTGAAGGCAGAGATGGCGTGAAACAGCGATTCCCACAGGCCGGGCCAGAACCCGTAGATCGGCACGAAGGTCAGCGAGAGGAGGAGCGCGCCCACCACCTCGCAGAAGACGACGACCTGTAGGATCGTCACGACCAGCTTTGACAGTTGGTTGACGGAACTTTGGTTCAGATCTTCGCGCAGATAGATCTTGCCGGTAATGCCGACCGGCAGCCCCAGCGCGCCAAAGATCAGGACCGCGAATGTCATCAGACCAAGGCCGCCCATCTGGATCAGCAGCGAAAGCACGACTTGTCCGACGAAGGTCAGGTCGGCCCCGGCATCAATCACGCCCAGCCCCGTCACAGTGACAGCAGAGGCAGAGGTGAACACCGCGTCCGACCACGTGACAGCGCCGGTATTTGCGATCGGCAGTTTGAGCAGGCCCGCACCGATCACGATCAGCACGGCGTAAAGCGATGCAAGGATCAGCGGTGGCGGCAGTGCCCCCAACCTGCGGACGACGACCCCGCCCAAGCGTCCCGCCGCTGATCGGGGCCTGTCAAAGAGCATCGCCGAAACGACGCAGCTCTGGCCGCTTGCCCAGCACGATCAGCTTGTCCGCCTGTTCAAGGGTCAGGCCGGGGTCGTCGGGGGACAGGAATTCCGTGCCGCGCATCAGACCCAGCAGGCGCAGATCGAACCGCGTGCCGATATCAAGCGATGCGGTGGTCCGGTTGGACAGGCGGTCGGGGACGACGATGTTGACGACGCTGTATCCATTCCCAAGGCTGACATAGTCCTGC
>JBBREW010000526.1:0-1852 GCA_038225335.1 Rhodobacterales bacterium | reverse complement strand
CTTCTACGGCGCGCGCACCGCCGCCGACCTGTTCTATCGCGCGGAATTCGAGACGCTGGCTGCGCAGCACCCGAATTTCGGCTGGACCCCTGCGCTGTCAGACCCGGCACCCGGCGACCGCTGGACAGGCGCGACCGGCTTCATCCACGAAGTCCTTCGCGCGGGGATGGGCGACAATCTCACCCCGGAAGAGTGTGAATACTACCTCTGCGGGCCGCCGGTGATGATATCCGCCGTGCTGGCCACGCTGGAACGGCTGGGCGTTGAGCCCGCTATGATCTTCTTTGACGATTTCGGAGGCTGAAACATGCACAGACCAACCCCATCACGGCGCGGTTTTCTGGGTCTCATCGGTGCGGCACTGGCTTGCCCGGGGCTGGTCCGTGCCGCCGCATCTGACATATTGTCGGGTTCTGCCTTCGGCACGACATGGCGGATCGTCGGTCCCCATGATGCCCAGCTTGAAAAGCTCCGCCCCAAGCTGGAGGCTTTGTTCCACAGCATTGATGCCGAACTGTCGCCGTGGCGAAGCGACAGCGCCGTCAGCCGCTTTAATGCCAGTCCTGCAGGCGGGGCTGCGAGCGCCGAGATGATCCATGTGACACAGACCGCCCTGCGACTGGCCGCAGAGAGTGACGGTGCCTTTGATCCCACGGTCGGACCTCTTGTGGCGCGCTGGGGTTTCGGGCCAATCAAAGGCGACGGAATGCCGGATTGGCGGGGGGTGCAGACAGGGCCGGGCAGGATCGTCAAGACAAGGGCTGACCTGACGCTTGATTTGTGCGGCATTGCCAAGGGTCGCGCCTTGGACCGCGCCATTGATCTGGCGCGCCGGTCCGGTTTTGACAATCTGCTGCTCGATCTAGGCGGCGAGTTTGGCGCGCTTGGCACCCATCCTTCGGGTCGTGCCTGGCAGGTGGGGGTGGAAGACGCCGTTTCAGGACTGGCCCCGGCAGTGCTGCAGTTGCCGCCGGGGATGGCCGTGGCCACATCCGGTTTGAGCGCGCAAAGCTATACCCTTGGGGCACGCATCTGGGGCCATATCATCGACACCGGCAGCCGCAGCCCGGTGAACGGGCGCCTCCGTTCCGTATCGGTCCTGGCAGCCGACGCGATGACGGCAGATGGCTGGGCCACCTCGTTGTTTGCGGCAGGCGACGTTGAGGGGCCGGCGCTGGCCCGCAGCCGCGATATTGCTGCACTGTTCCTGTTTGACCACGGGTCGGCGCTGCGTCGCGTCGAAACCGGTCGCATAGGTGATGTGCTGACATGAAGGGAACACGGCTATGATGGAACTGGTGCTTGCCGTCGCAATCGTCGCTCTCGCTGCTGCAGGGCTTGGCCTGGGCGTTCTGTTCGGGCGTGGACCGGCGCTGACCAGCTGCAGTGCTGCGGCCTGTCTGCCCGAGGGACGCTGCGTCGATTGCCCTTTGCGCCGCCAGACCGCAGACGGAGACACACCGAAATGACCGAAGAGCGCATCGCATCAATCATGCGGCCCGATTATCCGGCCATCGGCCCGACGACACCGATCCGCCGCGCCATTGCCCTGTTGGTGCAATCCCGCGCCGCTGCCGCCCCTGTCATCGACGACGATGACCGTATGGTAGGCATCCTGACCCAGAAGGACTGCTTCCGCCCCGCGCTCCATGCCAGTTACTACCGCGAATGGTCAGGCAGTGTGGCCGACCACATGACACACGCGGTGGTCAGTGTGGATGCGCAGGACGAACTGATCAAGGTGGCCGAACTGTTTCTGGCACTGCCGCACCGCGTGTTTCCGGTGCGCGATGGAACACGGATTGCGGGCCTGATCCATCGGTCAGACATCCTTGCGCGTCTGATCCGGCTG
>JBBREW010000525.1:0-1865 GCA_038225335.1 Rhodobacterales bacterium | reverse complement strand
TAGGACAGGGCCGCAAAGACCGACAGCGCGCCGGTGTCATCCAGCAGCGACGAGACACCCAGATACGTGTAGATCCCCGACGCGACCGCCAGCACACCCAAGGCGGTGCCGGTGATGTTTTCCAGCCATGCAACGTGATCTTCCAGATCGCGGGCGTTGCGGATGTTGCGGGCCTCTGTGCGGCTGCGCCGCTGGTCGTCGTCGGTCATGGTGGCCCTTTCGCTGGCTTTGCTCAAGATAGGGGGCTTGGGGCCGGTTGCAAATAACACAGATGTTGACGGCTGTGGGAGCAGTGCAGGCGGCGGTGTGCGGGCCAGCCCGCACCCCGGTGGAGGCTTTGCGCCTCCACACCTCCGCAGGATATTTTTGACGAGAAGAAAGGGAACCCCGTCTGCGGGATCGGGCGGCCAGAGATGACGGCCGGGAGGGTGAGGCAGGCTTGGGGGTCAGAAGCCTACGTCGCCGCCCGGACCGCCGTCCTGCTGCCACGGCTTCACCAGATTGCCAAAACGGGTGAACCGCCCTTCAAAGCTGAGCTCGACCGTGCCGATCGGACCGTGGCGCTGTTTGCCGATCACGACCTCTGCCTTGCCGCGCAGGCGTTCCATTTCCTCTTGCCAGATGGCGATCTTGTCCATTTCATGATCGCCCGGCTTTTCACGTTCCTTGTAATACTCTTCGCGGAACACGAACATCACCACATCCGCATCCTGTTCGATGGACCCGGATTCGCGCAGGTCAGACAGCTGTGGCCGCTTGTCCTCGCGATTTTCGACCTGACGCGACAGCTGGGACAGGGCGATGACGGGGATCTGCAATTCCTTTGCGATGGCCTTCAGGCCCATCGTGATTTCAGAGATTTCGTTGACCCGGTTTTCGGACCGCCCGGTGCCGCGCACCAGTTGCAGGTAATCCACCACCAGCACGTCCAGACCATGGGTCCGTTTCAGGCGGCGGGCCCGTGCGGCTAGCTGGCTGATGGGCAGGGCTGGGGTGTCGTCGATGAACAGAGGGCAGGATTCCAACTGCTTTGCCGCATCAACAAAGCGGCGGAATTCCACCTCTGTCATGTCACCCCGGCGGATCTGTTCAGACGGCACCTCTGCCGCTTCGGACAGGATGCGGGCGGCGAGCTGTTCGGCGGACATTTCCAGCGAATAGAACCCGACCACACCGCCGTTGACCGCGCCTTCGGTGCCGTCGTGCAGGATGCCCTTTTTGTAGGCCTTGGCGATGTTGTAGGCGATGTTGGTCGCAAGCGATGTCTTGCCCATCGACGGACGTCCGGCAAGGATCAGAAGGTCGGATTTGTGCAGACCGCCCAGTTTCTTGTCCAGATCGATCAACCCGGTCGAGACGCCGGCCAACCCGCCATCGCGCTGATAGGCGGCATTGGCCATGTTGACCGCCTCTGTCACGGCGCGCAGGAACGACTGGAATCCGCTGTCGCTGGTGCCGCTTTCGGCCAGCGCATACAGCGCCTGTTCCGCTTCGACAATCTGGTCGCGGGGTTCGGACGCGACATCGACCTTGGTGGCTTTGGCGGCGATGGTCTGGCCCACCTGAATAAGCTGCCGCCGGATCGCCAGATCATAGATCATCTGCGCGTAGTCCCGCGCCGCAAAGGCAGAGGTCGCACTGGCCGCCAGCCGCACGAGGTAGGCGCCGCCGCCAAGCTCTGCCAGACCTTCGTCGTCTTCCATGTAGGATTTCAGCGTGACCGGGCTTGCCAGCGCGTTCTTGGACAGCCGTGCGGCGGTGCAGTCAAAGATGCGCGCATGGACCGGGTCGTAGAAATGCTGCGGGCCAAGGATGCTTGCGATGCGGTCAAAGATGTCGTTGTTGGTCAGGATCGCACCCAGCAG
>JBBREW010000524.1:0-1866 GCA_038225335.1 Rhodobacterales bacterium | reverse complement strand
ACCGTGCCCGACAGCATGGGCGGCATTTTCGACATGCTGAAGGAAGCGGCCCTGACCATGCAGCAGGGGGGCGGCATCGGTTATGATTTCAGCACCATCCGTCCCAAGGGGGCTGCGGTGCACGGGGTGGCGGCGGATGCGTCGGGTCCCTTGTCGTTCATGGATGTCTGGGACGCGATGTGCCGCACCATCATGTCGGCGGGATCGCGCCGCGGCGCGATGATGGCCACCATGCGCTGCGATCACCCGGACGTCGAGGATTTCATCACCGCAAAGCACGACGCCGCCCGTCTGCGGATGTTCAACATGAGCGTGCTGATCACCGACCCCTTCATGGCCGCCGTCAAAGGCGACACCGATTGGGATCTGGTCTTTGGCGGCAAGACCTATCGCACGGTCAAGGCGCGCGATCTGTGGGATGCGATCATGCGGTCCACCTATGAGGTGGCAGAACCCGGCGTGATCTTCATCGACCGGATCAACACCGCCAACAACCTGAACTATTGCGAAACCATCGCCGCGACAAATCCCTGCGGCGAACAGCCTTTGCCGCCCTATGGCGCCTGCCTGCTGGGGTCGATCAACATGGCGCGGCTTGTGTCCGACCCCTTTGGCGCTGCGGCCCGTCTGGACGTGGCGGCGCTGACCGATCTGGTCGCCACCGCGGTGCGGATGATGGACAATGTGGTCGATGCCAGCCAGTTCCCGCTGGAGGCCCAACGCCAGGAGGCGCAGGCAAAGCGGCGCACCGGGTTGGGCGTCACCGGATTGGCCGACGCCCTGTTGATGGTGGGCCAGCGGTATGGGTCCGAAGAGGCTGCCGCCCAGACCGACGAATGGATGCACGCGATCGCGCGGGCGGCCTATCTTGCCTCTGTTGATCTGGCAAAGGAAAAGGGCGCATTCCCGCTGTTCGACGCAGAGGCTTATCTGGCGTCCGGGACAATGCAGGACATGGACGACGATGTGCGGGACGCCATTCGTCAACATGGCATCCGAAATGCGCTTTTGACCTCGATCGCGCCGACGGGGACCATTTCGCTTTATGCGGGCAATGTGTCGTCGGGGATCGAACCGGTCTTTGCCTATGCCTACACCCGCAAGGTTCTGCAAAAGGACGGATCGCGCACCGAAGAGGAGGTGGTCGATTACGCCGTGCAGATGTGGCGCGACCTCAAGGGGGACGCGGCCTTGCCGGATTATTTCGTCAACGCCCAGACCCTTGCGCCGCTGGACCACGTCCGCATGCAGGCCGCCGCGCAAAAGTGGATCGACAGCAGTATTTCCAAGACCATCAACTGCCCCGAAGACATCTCTTTTGACGATTTCAAAGAGGTCTATATGGCCGCTTGGGATCAGGGGTGCAAAGGCTGCACCACCTATCGCCCCAACGCCGTCACCGGGTCGGTGCTGAGTGTGTCAGAGGAAAAACCGCAGGCGGTGGCCGTCGAAGGTGGCGGGGCAGAGGTCGTCTATATGACCGAACCCCTGAACCGCCCGACAGAGCTGGAAGGTGCCACCTATAAGCTGAAATGGCACGACAGCGAACATGCAATCTATATCACCGTGAACGATCTGGTGGTGGCCGGGCACCGGCGCCCGTTCGAGGTGTTTATCAATTCCAAGAACATGGAACACTTTGCCTGGACCGTGGCGCTGACGCGGATGATCTCTGCCGTGTTCAGGCGGGGCGGCGACGTGACCTTTGTGGTCGAAGAGCTGAAGGCCGTCTTTGATCCGCGCGGCGGGGCATGGGTGCAGGGCAAATACGTGCCGTCGATCCTTGCGGCCATCGGCGGCGTGATCGAAAAGCACATGGTCGCCACGGGATTCCTGTCCGGCGAAGGCGAAGGCCTGAAATCCGAC
>JBBREW010000523.1:0-1867 GCA_038225335.1 Rhodobacterales bacterium | reverse complement strand
TTCACCGCAAACGTGGAATGCACCGCACCGCCGCTCAGCCGTAGGTCTGACGGGGTGCCACCCCGTTCACCTTTTCCGCGATGGCCCCGGCGACATGGGCTGCATCCTCTGCCACACCCAGAAAACGCCCCGACCCCCATGTGTGCAGCCAGCCCAGACCCAGAAAATAAAGACCCTCTGCCGCGCAGATGCCGCGGCTATGGACAGGGCGGCCGCGATCATCAAGGCAATCTACCTGTAGCCAGTCGTAATCGGGTCGGAATCCGATGCACCACAAAATCGACGTGATGCCTTCTGCGGCGGCGTCAATCCGGGTCACCTCTGACTGCGGACGCCAGAGTTTCGCAAAGGGCGGTTCCTGCGGCGCATCGATGCCGGCGCGCGCGATATAGTCGTCGATCAGCTGTCGGATCCCGACATAGCTTTTGTCCGCCGCATCAAGGTTGGCTTCCAGATCGGGCGCGAAACTGATCGTGGTGCCCTCCATATCCGTGACAGACCCATAAAGCCGCAGCCCGTCGCGGGCAAAGCGGCGCAGGTCGATTTCGTGTCCGCCATCACGCCCGGACATATAGTGATTGGTCTTGGCCTCTGTCGTTCTGGGGTCTGGCTGCTGGGCAATGGTGATGTCGTAATAGCCAAGCTGATGCAGCCAGTCGGTTGCATCCTTGCCGCGATACCAGCGCGGGCTGCGGGGCGCAGGGCCGACGGCCAATTGCACCGCCCGGCCTGCGATGGTCAGGTCTTCCATCATCTGAACGCCGGATTGACCTGTGCCGACGACAAGGCAGGTGCCCTCGGGAATATTCGAGGGGCGGCGATAGGATTTGGAATGAATTTGCGTGATCGACGGATCAAGGCGGCAGGCAAAGGGGGGTGTGATCGGGCGGTCGTATCCGCCAGAGGCCACAATGACGTGGTCGGCTGACCACAGACCCTGATCGGTATCCACCGCGAACCCGTGGTCCGTTTTGGCCACCCGGGTCACGGTCACGCCTTCACGCAGCGGGGCGTCAAAGCTGTTACAGAAGCCTTCGACGTAATCCACGATCTGATCCTTGACCATGAACCCGGTCGGATCATCGCCACGGTAAGGCCAGTCCGGCAGCCTGCACTGCCAGTTGGGCGTTACAAGGCAAAAGCTGTCCCAGCGATCGGCCTTCCACGCGTGGAACCGCTGGTGGCGTTCCAGCACGACATGATCAATGCCCGCCTGACACAGATAATACGACGCGGACATGCCCGCCTGTCCGGCGCCAATGATGACGGTGGTGACATGGGTGCGGGGCGCGGATGTCAGCGGATGGACAGGCATATCACGGTCTCCTCTGGGGTAAAGCGGGCGACGGCGGCGGCAAGGCGGGCGGCCTGCGCGTCAGCGGCAGAGCAACGAAACCCGTATTTCGCCGCGACCCGCAGCGCCGCAAGGTCAAGGGCTGTGCCACTGCGGGAGTGGAAATCATCCACGCGGTAGGTCTGACCCGCAGTCAGATGGTCATGGATGATCGTCGACGGGGAATAGCAGTCTTCTTCGGTCCCGTCGGGCCAGCGGATGCGAAAGGTGACTTCAGGCATCGGCATGTGCCTTGCGGGGCGACAGGCCAAGGTAGGCGTCGGTGCCGTGGTCCCAGACCAGATGCGCGCCGGTGCCATCCGTCAGGGTCAGGGCCGTGCCTGCGGTGACGGTGCCGATGATGGCAGCCCCGATGTCGCGGGCGTGAAAACGGGCCAGCACCGCCGGCGCGTTCTGCGGCGTTGCGGTCAACAGAAAGCCAAAGCTGGGAAAGGCGGTCATCCAGCGGGTCAGATCGCCGTCGGGGGCCGTGACGCGGGCGGGATCAATGGCGATGCCTGTCCCCGAACATTC
>JBBREW010000522.1:0-1873 GCA_038225335.1 Rhodobacterales bacterium | reverse complement strand
CAGCAGGAACCCTGCGGCGCTGTCTGACAGATGGATCACCGGGGCCGCGAACCCCTGCGCCCGCAACCACCCCGCGATGGCGGCAAATGGTGCTGTTTGTTCGCCTGTGGCGGGGTCGGCGTCCATCAGGATGACAGGATCGCTATCGCAACCCGCAGCGGCAGGTGGGGTCAGGCGGTCATATCGGCGGGCGGACGCATCGCCGGCCAAGGGTGCCGCCTGCCAGTTTTCCCACGTGCTGCCCGCCAGAAAGGTCTGCCGCGCCATTGCCCGGTCCGTCATGGCAACAGGCCTGCCAGCCGCGTCTGCCATGAGTGGGACCCGGACAGGATCAGGCTGTGGTGGTCGTCGTGGGCGGCAAAGTCGCAGGTCAGCGCCGTCGCGGGCGCATCCCCGCCCAGCCGGTCGGGCCATTCGATCAGGCAGATGGCGGTCGCAAAGGCATCATCAAGCCCCAGTTCTACCACCTCTTGCCGGTCGGTCAGGCGGTAAAGGTCGCAATGCCAGATATCGACGTCTGCGGCATAGGTCTGCACAAGGGTAAACGTCGGCGAGGGGACATCCTCTGCCGGATTGCCAAGGCGGGCGCGGATCAGGGCGCGGGCAAAGGTCGTCTTGCCCGCCCCGATGTCGCCATCCAGCAGCAAGACATCACCCGGCGCCAGAATTTGACCCAGCCGCTGCGCAAGGCGTTCCGTCGCAAGCGCATCGGACAGGACAAAGGTGGCAAGGATTGACGACATGCCGCCAACCTAGAAGACCGGCCCCCGTCCGCAAGCCAAATCAGAGCCCGATTGCAAAGACCGGCGCGTCCGGACGGCTGCGGTGCAGCGGCAGCACATCCGCTGCCTGCACGAACCGGATCATCGTCATGCCGCCACTGATTGATGTGATGTCCAGCGTGATCTGTTGGCCAGAGTGGAGGAACAACCGTTCGCTGATGTGGTGGTGCGGGCAGGACAGGCGGTTCAGGCTGAAATCCTCGATCTGTTTCCACAGGGTGGTGGGGGCCGATTTGGCCTTCCAGATGCGCAGCGCGGACCGCAGGTCCTGCACGGTCATCTGGCTGACGCCGTCGGTATGCCACAACTGATCGTAGGCGGTGTTTGTCATCATCAGGGTGCTGCTGCTGGAAAAGACCGCCACGGCATCGGGCAGGGCGTTCAACACCGCCTGTCCCGTCTCGATCTCGGCGCGAAAACGACGGGTCAGGGACACTTCGGCGCTGATATCCTCGAACAGAAAGGCAAGCGCGCCGTCCGGATGCGGACGCCCGGTCACGCGGAACGTCTGGCCATCCGCCAGATCCCAGCGTTCGGAATAGGTGCCGTGTTTTGCGGCAGCTTCAAGGGCGGTGAACTGGTCGCGCCATGTGGCGTAATGTTTTGGTTCCGGCAATTTGCGCATCTCGCGCAAGCGGTCCAGCACCATGTCGATACTGGGCCGCGCGGACATGAAGGTGAAGGGCAGCCCGGTCATGTCCAGCAAGGCGGGGTTGAACAGGGTCAGCTGTCGCCGCTTGTTGAAAATCGCAAGCCCGGTCGACAGATGGGCAAAGGTTTTCGCCAGCGTCTGCAGGAAATCCTGCTGCGCCCGTTCGGCCCGCACTGTCGCATTGGCATCGCTGGCAAAATACAGCACCGACCCGTCCTGTGGGACAGCCCGGATATCGAACCAGTGTTCGGCCTGTTCACCGTGTAATTGCAGCGCATAGCGCCCGCCGAAACTGCGCGGATCGCCGGGGGGCGGTGGCTGGATATCGGCGAACAGACGTTGCCCCGGCCAGACCTTGCACGCGGTGTCGTCGACGGTCGCAACCCGGTCCGCATAGGACAGATAGGCGGCATTGGCCCACAGCAGGCTGCCGTCCGGG
>JBBREW010000521.1:0-1875 GCA_038225335.1 Rhodobacterales bacterium | reverse complement strand
TTCGGGATTTCTACTTCAAATCGCGGGGCGTAAAATGTGGGCTTTCAGCGCGGTCAAATCCTGCGACAATTGGCACAAGGCGGGCTTGCCCCCTTGCAACGGATCACGATCCGCGCCACGTCGCGTGTCATGCAGGTTAATACAGTCATTTTAGGCGCAGGGGCCGCTGGCATGATGGCCGCAGCCCATGCCGGGCCGTCGGTTCTGGTCATCGATCACGCCCGCGCCCCGGGTGAGAAAATCCGCATATCGGGCGGCGGCCGGTGCAATTTCACCAATCTGCACACTGCCCCCGATGCCTTTATCAGCGGCAATCCGCATTTTGCCAAATCGGCCCTGTCGCGTTACACCCAATGGGATTTCGTAGCCCTTGTGGACCGGCACCGGATCGCGTGGCACGAAAAATCGCTGGGCCAGTTGTTCTGCGACGTCTCTGCCAAGCAGATCGTGCAAATGCTGCGCGATGAAATGACCGCCGCCGGGGCCGATCTTTGGGTCCAGACGGTCGTGGATGCGGTCGCCCACGACGGTCACGGTTTCCAGATCAGCCTGACCCGCGACGGGCGGCAACAGCGGGTCAGTGCGCGCAATCTGGTGCTGGCGACGGGCGGCAAATCCATCCCCGCGATGGGGGCCACCGACCTGTCCTGCCGCATCGCCGCACAATTTGGCCTGGCGCTGTGTCCGCAGCGTCCCGGCCTTGTGCCGCTGACCTTTCCGGACGCGCGGTTCGCGGCGCTGTCCGGGGTCGCCTTGCCGACCCGCGTGCAGGCCGCCGGTCCAGGTTTTGCAGAGGCGACGTTGTTCACCCATCGCGGCCTGTCGGGTCCGGCGATCCTGCAAGCGTCGTCTTACTGGACCGACGGTGATGCAATCGTCCTTGACCTGTCCCCCGCCGTGCCACTGGCCGACATCCTGCTGACCGCCAAACGGCGCGAAGGGCGCAAGGCCGCCGCCACGATCCTGCAACGCCATTTGCCAGCCCGGCTGGTGGCCGACCTTGGGCCGATGATCCCGGCGGGCCATCTGGCCGATCTGCCCGATGCGACCCTGCGCGACCTGGCAGATCAATTACACGCATGGCACCTGACCCCCGGCGGCACCGAAGGTTACCGCACGGCAGAAGTGATGTTGGGGGGCATTGATACGTCCGCGCTCGACTCTCGCACCATGGCGGCAAAGACGGTGCCGGGCCTTTACGCCATCGGCGAAGCGGTGGATGTCACGGGCTGGCTTGGCGGTTACAATTTCCAATGGGCGTGGTCATCGGGATGGGCTGCGGGCACGGCAATCGCCCAGCAAGGGTGACCGGGGCCCACCTCAACCGGCGACCAATGGCAATGCGCCGGACCTGACCCGGCCCGGCGCAATGCGTCACTGTGTTTCAAGCATGCCTTTTTCACGGGCAAGATCACGCATCCGCTTTTGCAGTTTTTCGAACGCACGCACCTCGATCTGCCGGATTCGCTCGCGGCTGACGTCATATTGCGACGACAGATCCTCCAGCGTGATCGTCTCATCCGACAGACGCCGCTGCATCAGGATGTCGCGCTCTCGGTCGTTGAGCACATCCATCGCTTCGGTCAACAGCGCACGTCGGCTTTCAAGCTCGTCGCGGGCCTCGTAGTCGCCTGCCTGATCGGCATCCTCGTCTTCCAGCCAATCCTGCCACTGCATCGTGCCTTCGCCTTCGGACCCGACCGTGGCATTCAACGACGCATCACCCCCCGACAGGCGGCGGTTCATCGACACGACCTCGTCTTCGGTCACGCCCAGATCGGTCGCAATCCGTTGCACGTTTTCGGGTCGCAGATCGCCTTCTTCCAAGGCACCGATGCGGTTCTTGGCCTTGCGCAGGTTGAAAAACAGCTTTTT
>JBBREW010000520.1:0-1878 GCA_038225335.1 Rhodobacterales bacterium | reverse complement strand
CGCAAGCGGCTGGATGTGTTTGCAGACCGGCCCACGACCGATGCCCTGCTGACCCGGTTCGGCTATGCGTTTGAAACGCCGCCGGGGTCCAGCTATCCGCCGATCTGCGATTTGCGCCCGATCCGGGGCGATGTGATCGTGCATGGTCCGGGCGGGCAGATCGTCCTGACACCGTTCGAGGTCGCGCACGGCAATATCCCGGCGCTTGGGTTCCGCATCGCGGGGCTGGCCTATCTGCCCGATGTGTCCGACATTCCGCGGAGTGCGTGGGACGCCTTGCAAGGGCTGGAGATCTGGGTTGTCGACGCCCTGCGCCGCACCCCGCATCCCAGCCACAGCCACCTGTCGCAGACGCTGGACTGGATTGCCCGTGCGCGGCCCCGTCAGGCGGTGCTGACGAATATGCACAACGATCTGGACTATGCGACCCTGTGCGCCGAATTGCCGTCCGGTGTGATCCCGGCCCATGACGGGCTGGTGCTGACCTTGCAGGATGCCGCCCCCGCCCCCTGACCCACTTGGCCAGACCGCCCCCACCGCGAAAGTTGCGCCATGTCTGCCCTGATCGACGTTATCCTGCCTGTTTTCCTTGTCCTCGGCTTTGGCTATGTGGCGGTCTGGAAGGGGTTTTTCAACGACGCAGGCGTGGACGCCCTGATGCTGTTCACCCAAAGCTTCGCCATTCCCTGCCTGTTGTTCCGGGCGATCAGCACACTGGATCTGGGTCAGAATTTTGACCCCGGGTTGTTGCTGACTTTTTATGCCGGGGCAACGATCTGCTTTTTCGCGGGAATTCTGGGCGCAAGGGTCCTGTTTCACCGCGATTGGGAAGACTGCGTCGCCATCGGGTTCTGCTGTCTGTTTTCCAACACCCTGCTGCTGGGCCTGCCGATCACGGAACGCGCTTACGGCGTGGATGCGCTGCGCTATAACTATGCCATCATCGCGATCCATTCGCCCTTTGGCTATGCGCTGGGGATCACTGCGATGGAAATCGTGCGCAACCGGGGTCAGTCCGCCCGCGCCCTGCCCGCCAAGGTGCTGCGGGCGATGTTCCACAACGGACTGATCATCGGGATCACGCTGGGATTGATCGTGAACGTGACGGGCCTGCCGCTGCCCGGCGTGCTGACCGACGCGATTGACCTGATGGTCCGGGCAGCGCTGCCTGCCGCGCTTTTTGGTCTGGGCGGTGTGTTGTATCGCTATCGTCCCGAAGGCGACATGCGCGCGATCCTGTTTGTCGTGGCGATCAGTCTGATCGTGCATCCCGCCATCGTCTGGGGTCTGTCGGGGATCGCACACCTCAGCGTGCCGGAACTGCGGTCAGCGATCCTGACGTCGGCCATGGCACCGGGCGTCAACGCCTATGTCTTTGCCAATATGTATGGCCGGGCGCGCCGGGTCGCGGCCAGCGCGGTGCTGATCGCCACCGGGGCGTCGATCCTGACCGTCTGGGGATGGCTTGCGATCCTGCCCTAGGGCGTCAGCCCGGTGACATGCCGCGCAGGCGTTCGGACCTGCGCCGCAACAGTTCCACCACGGTCAGCATGATGATCGACACGATCACAAGGATCGTGGCCACGGCCAGAATGGTCGGGCTGATCTGTTCGCGCAACCCGGTGAACATCTGCCACGGCAGGGTTTTTTGCGCCGCAGCCCCGACGAACAGCACAACCACCACCTCGTCGAACGAGGTGATGAAGGCAAACAGCCCGCCGGAAATGACCCCCGGCAGGAACAGCGGCATCTGCACCCGGAAAAAGGTCGTGACCGGATTGGCCCCCATGTTCGCCGCCGCCCGCGTCAGCGACTGGTCAAAGCTGACCAGCGTTGCGGTGACGGTGATGATGACGAAGGGCACGCCAAGGGCGGCAT
>JBBREW010000519.1:0-1879 GCA_038225335.1 Rhodobacterales bacterium | reverse complement strand
TGATGGTGCTGGGGTCCGCAATCGGGCCGGGGCTGTCGGGATGGCTGATTGACGCGGGCGTCGGGTTCGAGGTGCAGCAACTGGGCTATGCCGCCGTATTCGCCTTTGCCGCCTTGGTTCTGCTGATCCCCGCCCGCAGGGCGCGCGCGGCGCTAGCGCCCGGTCCGGCGTAGATAGACATAAAAAGCACCGTCCCCGCCGTGTTTCAGATGCGCGGGCCGCACTTCCAGCACGGCAGGAGCCAGCGGTTGCAGCTGGAGCCATTGCGGCACCGACCGCCGCAGCACGCCACGCCCCTCTGGCGCCCAGCCATCGCTGATCCGGCCTTTGCCGGTGATGACCAGCACCAACCGCTTGCCCGCTGCCTGCGCGTTCAGGATAAAGGCGATCAGCGCCGGATAGGCTTCGTCCTGATACATGCCGTGCAGGTCCAGCCGCCCTTCGGGTTTCAGGCGACCGGCGGTCATCCGCAGGTAATTCTTGGCATCCATCGCAATCGGTGCGGCCTTCAGCCTGTCGCGCAGCGGCTGTTGCACATCATGCGGGCGGGCCGGATCGGCCTTGGCCCCCACATGCCGGGCACCGACCTGAAACGGCGCGGGCGACACGGCAGGCACCACAACCTTTGCCACGGGTTTCTTTGCCTCTGGTGCGGGGGTGGCGCGGCGCGGCGTATGCAGCGGTTTGACCTGTGCGCGAACGTGGTCCCAGACCGCCTTGTCATCGGGCGACAGATGCCGGGGCCGCCGCATCAGAAATCCAGTGGGCCGCTGACCTTGGCCAGCGCATATTCGACGGGCATCAAGACGATCATCCGTCCACCGTCCTTGACGGCCCCCGCCGCTGCACCCGCCGCGTCACCGGTGCCGTAATACACATCGGCGCGCTGCGCGCCCTTGATCGCCGACCCGGTATCCTGTGCCACCATCAGGCGGCGCAGGGGCACCACGCCATTCTTTTCGATCCACACGGGGGCACCCAGAATCGTGATGGCGGGATCGACGGCAATACTGCGCCCCGGCGTGATCGACCGGTTCATCGCGCCCAGTGGCCCCCGGTCCGCAGGCACGTCATCGATATCGCGGAAAAAGACATAGGAATCGTTCAGCCAAAGCAGCGCCTGACCTGCTTCGGGGTTATCGGCGACCCATTGGCGGATCACCGGGGATGACACCTGATCCAGCGTGAACACCCCGCGATCAACGAGCGCCCGCCCGACAGAGGTATATTCCCGCCCGTTCTTGCCCGCATAGCCGACGCGGATCACCCGGTTTGGCGCATCTTCGTCCATCAAGCGGATGCGGCCAGAGCCCTGCACCTGCAAAAAAAACAGATCGACCGGATCGGACAGCCATGCAATTTCCATGCCCCGATCGGCATAGGGCTGATCTTCCTCGATCTCCCTGCGGGAATAGACGCCTGCGGTGCCATCGTCGGGCAACCGGTAGATCGGATAGCGATAGGTGTCGTCGGGGGTCAGTTTGCCTGCAATTTCAGGCTCGTAATACCCGGTGAACAACATGGGTGCGCCGTCTTCGATCAGGACGGGGTGAAAGAATGTTTCAAAGAAATCGCGCGCCGGGGGTCCGTCCTTTGCCACGGCACACAGCCGCGACCAGTCAGGGCGCGGGACGTCACCGCAGGTCTGGACGAACACGGCCAAGGCCGCCGCGTGATCGTCGTCGGCCCAGCCATCCAGATCGTCAAATGTCAGAACCGTATAGGTCGGATCAGCCACGGCGGCCCCCGTCAATCCAAGGGCCACGCAGGCCGCCCGCCCCAGCGCACCGATCATTCGCCGGTGGCAACAAGCCGCCAGTTCGGATCGGCGCTGTCCATCACACGGGCAAAGGTCCAGACGTCCTTTTGCCGCTTGATC
>JBBREW010000518.1:0-1881 GCA_038225335.1 Rhodobacterales bacterium | reverse complement strand
GGGTGGCGCGTGGTCCGGCTTGGTCGCGGTTGCGCGCACCGGTCCGGCACCGATGTAATCGACGCCCGCAGGCACTGCCCGTGCCTGCACTTCATTTTCCACCGACAGGCCCAGCAGCATCCTTGGGCCGATCCGCCGCCGCACATCAAGGGGGCAGCCATCGCCCTGCCCGATATGAACGCCGTCCGCCCCTGCCCTTATCGCCACAGCGACGCGGTCGTTCACGATCAGCCGCACGCCAAGGGCTGTCAACCCGGGCAGCAATGCGGCGATCACATCCACCAGCTGGCCATCGCTGGCCGTCTTGTCGCGGATCTGCACCGCCCAGGCGCCGCCCCGCGCCGCCGCCCGCGCCTGATCCGCCACACTGTGCGGTGCGGCAGGATCGGTAATCACATAGACCGGCCCCCTCATGCGGACACCACGCGCGCGCCCGCCGTCAGATCCGCAGGCGTCATCCGGTATAGCGCATCCAGAAACGCCACCTGAAAGGTGCCCGGACCCGCCGCACCCTGCGCGGCGTGCTGCCCGGCCAGCCCGTAACAGGCCATCGCGGCCACGGTGGCGGACAGGGTGGGTTGACCGACCGCAAAGGCAGCGATCACCCCGTTCAGCGCGCAGCCCAGCGCCGTCACCCGCGGCATCAGATCATCGCCGTTGGCGACCCGGTACGCCGCCACACCGTCGGTGATGAAATCCACCGGACCCGACACCGCCACGACCGCGCCTGTGCGCTGCGCCAGATCGCGCGCGGCTGCCTGGGCCGCATCCACGCTGTCGGTGGTGTCCGCGCCCCGGGCCTGCACGTCGTGACCGGCAAGCGCCAGCACCTCTGACGGATTGCCGCGGATCACCGTTGGCCGCAGCGCGATCAGCCGTGCCGACACGTCGCGGCGCAGACCGGTGGCCCCCGCGCCCACCGGGTCCAGCACCCAGGGCCGCCCCTGCGCCGTCATGACACCCGCCGCGATTTCCATCGCCACAGCCCAGGCCGGGTCCAATGTGCCGATGTTGATCGTCAGGGCCTGCGCAAGGCCGGCAAATTCCGCCACCTCCTCGCGCGCATGAACCATCGCAGGGGACGCACCCACCGACAGTTGCACATTCGCCATGATGTTCATCGCGACAAAATTCGTGATATTGTGCACCAGTGGCGCCGTGGCGCGCATCTGTGCCAGGTATTGTCCGGTATCGTGCATCGTGCCCCCTGTTGAATGGCGCAGGGGGTGGACGCAAAAGGCGCGAGCCGCAATGGCCTTGGCGTTTGCATCGACTCCCTACGCCAGCATGATCTGGTTCAGGTTCAAAGGGTGCTTCTCAGCCCGCATGCACGGACGCCCCTGTCGTGGGGGGACGATCCTATCACAAGGGGGATATGTCAACCCGGTGATCGGGTTGATGATTGCCAGACCGGATCATCGCGGCGCGAGGGTGGTCCGTCCGCGCCCGCGTCAGGCGCCGGACTGCCCCAGCGGTGCCCACAGCGCCAGACCGTCCTCGGTAGCTGCCAGCATCCAGCCAGAACCGGGGGTCACGACCAGATGGGTGATGGCAGCCCCGCCGCGGCGTTTGATGACCCGGGGCGGGGCGTCGGGATCAAGTTCGCTGAACAGCACAAGGCCGTTTTCAAATCCACACAGCATGCCGTCCTGCCCCGGGAACGCGGCGACCGCGGTGACCAACGCATCACCGTCGTGGCATGGCATCAGCGGGCGTTTCTCCATCGGGCCATCAGCCCCCGCAAACGGCCAGCAGATCGCGTCGCCTGCACCGCTGGACGCAAGAAAGGGCAGTTTGCCGACCCAGTCCATCGACTTTACCTTGGTCGGATAGCCCGACATCCGCATGTCGGCCTTGTCGCGCAACCGCCAGCCGTGCAGC
>JBBREW010000517.1:0-1892 GCA_038225335.1 Rhodobacterales bacterium | reverse complement strand
CTGCTGCCCGCGACAGGATCAGGGGCGCACCCGCATGCCAGAACCAGATTTCCGCCGCATCGACGGTGTGCCAATGGCTGACCTCTGCCGCTTGCAACAGGAACAGGATCGCGGTGCCTGCGGGGCGGCTAGCATCATCGGCCGGCGCGGCCGCCCATGTCTGGCGATACCAGCCCCCTTCGGGATGGGGGGACAGGTCCAGCCGGGCGATCAGGTCGGCGGCGGATGCTTGGGCAGGCGGCATGGTGGCACTTTCCGGCGGGGTCGCTGTCATGGGACCCCTGCGGCGCGACAGGTGCGGGCCGCAGGGGCAGGGTTCAGGCCTTGAGGATGGACCGCCCGGCATAAAGTGCGGATTCGCCCAGCATTTCTTCGATCCGGATCAGCTGGTTGTATTTCGCCAACCGGTCCGACCGCGACAAGGACCCGGTCTTGATCTGACCGCAGTTGGTGGCCACAGCCAGATCGGCGATGGTGGAATCCTCTGTTTCGCCCGACCGGTGGGACATCACGTTGGTGAACCGCGCCCGGTGCGCCATATCCACGGCTTGCAGGGTTTCCGTCAGGGTGCCGATCTGGTTCACCTTGACCAGCATGGCATTGGCCGACCCGCGCTGAATGCCTTCGGCCAGACGGGCGGGGTTGGTCACAAACAGATCGTCACCGACCAGTTGAACCCGGTCACCCAGACGGTCGGTCAGCATTTTCCAGCCATCCCAGTCATCCTCTGACATGCCGTCTTCGATGCTGATGATCGGATAATCCGCCACAAGACGGGCCAGATAATCGACGTTCTCTGCGGATGTCAGCGATACGCCTTCGCCTTTCATCTCGTACTTGCCGCCCTTGTAGTATTCGGTCGAGGCACAATCGAGCGCCAGATAGATGTCCTGACCGGGCGTGTAGCCTGCCTTTTCAATTGACCGCAGGATGAAATCCAGCGCGTCGCGGGTGGACGACAGCGCGGGGGCGAAGCCGCCTTCGTCACCGATACCGGTGTTGTGGCCTGCGGCGGACAGTTCCTTTTTCAGGGTGTGGAACACCTCTGCGCCCATGCGCACGGCGTCGCGGATATTCTCCGCCGCGACGGGCATGATCATGAATTCCTGAATGTCGATGGGGTTGTCGGCGTGTTCGCCGCCGTTGATGATGTTCATCATCGGCACCGGCAGCATCCGCGCGGATGTGCCGCCGATATACCGGTACAGCGGTTGTCCGGTGAAATCCGCCGCAGCCTTGGCGGTGGCCAGCGACACGCCAAGGATCGCATTGGCGCCCAGACGCTTCTTGTTGTCCGTGCCGTCCAACTCGATCATTGCCATGTCGATTCCGACCTGATCGGTGGCATCGCAATCCAGCAACGCCTCGAAAATTTCGCCGTTCACGGCGGCGACCGCCTCCAGCACGCCCTTGCCCAGATAGCGGGTTTTGTCGCCATCGCGCCGCTCGTGCGCTTCGTGCATCCCGGTGGATGCGCCGGACGGCACGGCGGCACGGCCCATGCTGCCATCCTCCAATGTCACGTCAACCTCGATGGTGGGGTTGCCACGGCTGTCAAGGATTTCGCGGGCGTGGATGTCGATAATGCTGCTCATGTGCGTCTCCAGATCGGGATGTTAGCGTTAACGGGTCTATATCGTGCCTGCTGCCGCAAGGGAAGCACGGCGCAGGCGGGCGCGTTCGCGCAGGGCCGCATAGGTGCCGGACCCGACGATGATGGCCGCACCGGTCAGCGTGGCGGCGTCGGGGCGTTCCCCGAATATCGCCACGCCAATCACCAGCGCAAACACCAGCCGGGCATAGCGGAACGGCGCGATATGCGACATATCCCCGATCCGGGTCGCGGATACGAGCGCGAAATACCCCAGCGCGCCCACAACGATGGACCCCAG
>JBBREW010000516.1:0-1915 GCA_038225335.1 Rhodobacterales bacterium | reverse complement strand
AATGAAATCGGCCCCCGCCGCGTTCTGCCGGGCCACCCAGATCCAGTCGGCCACGATCACATCCGCGCCGCCGCCCTGAAAGGCGATCTGGGCCGCGTCGGCACCCGCCATGCCCTGCACGTCCAGCGTGAAACCCTGTGCGGTATCCAGCCCGTAGTGACGGATGGTGTCCAACTCCCAGTTGACGGTGCCCACCTCTTGCACGGCGGCCCGCAGCACGGGCGTCTGGGCTGACACGGGGGCCGCAAGGGCCAACAGCATGAACCAAGTGGCGGTCAGGGCGTTGCGGATCGACATGGCGTGTCCTTTGGCAGGGGGCGGGAACAGGCCGCTTATAGGCAGCAACGCCGCCCGATATAAGCGCAAAGGTGCCACAGGGCAGCACCGGATGGATCAGCGTTGCGTCATCCGGTGATCAAGATGGCCCGCAGGTCGTTCACATTGGTCAGGGTCGGCCCCGTCACGACCTGATCGTCGATGGCCGCAAACAGGCTGTGGGAATCGTTGCCGTCCAGATCCGCCTGCGGATCGCGACCTGCGGCGCGGGCGCGCGTCAGGGTGTCCGGCGTCACCACAGCGCCCGCAACCGGGTCTGATCCGTCGATCCCGTCGGTGTCGCCCGCCAGCGCGTACATGCCGCCCTGACCGCGCAGTGCGACGGCCAGCGCCAAGGCGAATGTCGCGTTGCGCCCGCCGTGGCCCGAAGCCCCCGCGGCCAACGTCACGGTGGATTCCCCGCCCGACAGCAGCACGCAGGGGGCGGCGAAAGGCAGGCCGTGGGCCTGCACGCTTTGCGCCATGCCCGCGTGCATCCGCGCCATATCGGCTGCGGCCCCTTCCAGCGCGTCACCCAGGATGTGACAGGCGATCCCCTGCCCTGCAGCGACCGCTGCCGCCGCCTGCAAGGCCATCAGCGGCGATGCAATCAGTTGAAACTCTGCATGTTCCAGCCGGGGATCATCGGGGCCGACGGTATCGCTTAGCGGGGGTGACGCGATGCCATACCGGTCCAGAATGGCCTGCGCATCGGCACGGCTGGTGGTATCGCCGACCGTGGGGCCAGAGGCGATGATCCCCGGATCGTCCCCGGGCACATCGGAAATGGCTAGTGTCACGACCCGCGCCGGGTGGCACAGGGCCGCCAGTTGCCCGCCCTTGACCGCCGACAGATGCCGCCGCACGGTGTTCATCGCCGCGATATCAGCACCACAGGCCAGCAGGGCCGCGTTGATCCGCTGCTTGTCAGCCAGCGTGACACCGGGGGCAGGATCCACCAGCAACGCGGACCCCCCGCCAGAGATCAGGCAGATCACCAGATCATCCGCCGTCAGCCCCTGACACAGGGCACGCATGGCGCGGGTCGCGGCAAGGCCTGCGGCGTCGGGCACCGGATGCGACGCCTCTGTGACCTTGATCCGCTGGCAGGGCACCGCGTGACCGTAACGGGTGATGACCAACCCGCTCAGCGGGCCGGGCCAGTGATCCTCGACTGCCCGCGCCATGGCCGCAGCGGCCTTGCCCGCGCCGATGACCACGGTGCGCCCGCTGGGTGGCGGTGGCAGATGGGGCGGCAGGCACAGTGCAGGCTGCGCCGCGGCCACACCCGCCGCGAACATCGCCCGCAGCAGGGCAACCGGGTCCAGCGGTTCGGCTTGCGGTGCGGCGGGTTGCGGCCAACCGGTCATGCGACAACTCCGGTCGCCGGGTGACCCAGCGCGCGGATCACGCCCCGCAATTCCGCAAGGCCGCGCAACCGCCCGATCAGCGGATAGCCGGGGATCAGGGTCCGGTCCAGATCGGACAGGATGTGATGGCCATGGTCAGGCCGGAACGGGATGGCGTGATCGCTGCGGCCGGTCTGCCTGCGCCGCGATTCCTCCTCCAGCAGGACATGGATCAGGGCCACCATATCGGT
>JBBREW010000515.1:0-1921 GCA_038225335.1 Rhodobacterales bacterium | reverse complement strand
ACCAATCCCGGTAATCCACCGCCACTGCCCAGATCCACAAGCGTCTTTGTATCAGGGGGCAAAATATCGAAAAGCTGAGCTGAATCGACAATGTGGCGGTCCCAGGCCGTGGCAGCCGTCGACGGTGCAATCAGATTTATGGATTTCGTCCATCGCAGCAGGAGATCGCGGAAGGTTTCCAAGTCGGCCAATGTTTCACGTGAAACATCCATCAAACGGCCTTGCGCATCATACCGCGCCGCAAGGCAGCAGTAATCAAAAGGTTTGCCGCCGGTGTCATCCCTTCGATGCGGGACAGCTGCGCCATATTCGCGGGCCTGATCCGTTGTAGTTTGGCGGTCAATTCATTGGAAAGGCCAGACAAAGCTGCGTAATCAAAGCTATCGGGAATGACCATCGCCTCGTTCTGATGCAGCACATCAATATCCCTCAACTGACGCTTGATATAATGCGCATAAAGCGCGTCGTTGCGGATTTGTGTGCCGATGGGCATCGGAATCTCGCGGGCGATGTCGGAAATGGTCTGCAAGGCCGCGAAATCAAGGTCGGACAGGGACAAAGCCTCGACCGCGCTGCGGCGTGGGGTATCGCGGTTGATATTTGCCCCTGCCGCCTTCAATTGCGCCCCGGACAACATATCCGCCGACAAGGCATCCGTAGCGGCGGCGATATCTGTCATCTTGTTCTGAAAGACGGTCCATCGCGCGTCGGCCACCAAACCAAGCTCACGACCCTGCGGCGTCAGGCGCTGGTCGGCATTGTCAGCCCGCAAGGCCAGCCGAAACTCTGCCCGCGACGTGAACATGCGGTAAGGCTCAGTAACGCCAAGCGTGGTCAGATCGTCGATCATGACGCCAATATACGACGTGGCCCGACTGAAATGAGCGGGCGGCTCATCCCGTGACAACCGCGCGGCGTTCAGACCGGCGACAAGACCCTGTGCAGCCGCTTCTTCATATCCGGTGGTGCCATTGATCTGTCCCGCAAGGAACAAACCCGGACACACCCGCAACGACAGGCTGCCCGTCAGGTTGCGCGGATCGACATAGTCGTATTCGATCGCATAGCCCGGTTGTTCGATCCGTGCATTTTCCAGGCCGGGTATCGAATGAATGTACGCCTCCTGCACATCAACGGGCAAAGAGGTGGAGATTCCGTTCGGATAAACTGTGTCTGTCGTCAGACCTTCGGGTTCCAGATAGACCTGGTGCGATGATTTATCAGCAAAACGGGTCACCTTGTCTTCGATCGAGGGGCAATAGCGCGGACCGACGCCGTCGATATGACCACCATACATGGCGGACCGGTCAAGGTTGGCCCGGATGATATCGTGTGTCTTTTCAGTGGTATGCGTGATTCCGCAGGCAATCTGGCGCGCGGTGAGTGCCGTCGACAGGAACGAAAACAGCGACGGGTCCGTGTCACCGTCCTGCCTGTCCAGCGCCGACCAGTTGATCGTTTTTCCATCAAGGCGTGGCGGGGTGCCGGTTTTCAGACGCCCCATTTTCAAGCCAAAGCCATCCATCCGTTCCGCCATGCGCAACGATGCAGGATCCCCCATCCGGCCGCCAGAATGACGCTGATCGCCGATGTGAATGGTGCCGCGCAGAAACGTTCCGGTCGTCAGCACGACAGCACGGGTGGGCAACACCTGACCATCGGCCAGCGTCACGCCTGTAATTCTCTCAGATTCGGTCTGAAAATCAACGACTTCACCCTCGATCACACTCAGATCGGGCTGCACGGACAGATAGCGTTGCATCGCTGTTTTATATAGCATGCGGTCGGATTGCGTGCGCGGTCCCTGCACCGCTGGCCCCTTGGTGCGGTTCAGCAGCCGGAACTGGATGCCGGATACGTCCGCGACCTGCCCCATCGCGCCACCAAGCGCATCAATCTCACGGACAAGGTGCCCTTTACC
>JBBREW010000514.1:0-1923 GCA_038225335.1 Rhodobacterales bacterium | reverse complement strand
CGGCACCGGTTGTGGACGCAGGTGATCGGCATGATCTCTATCTTCATCACCGCCATGTATGGCATGATCCAGAACCTTGATGTGGTGCGCGGGCTCTAGCGTCCTGCGCTTGACACCGGCCCCGATGCGGATAGGTCCACGACCATGGCCAACAACACTCATCTGACACGCAGCGGCGCCCCGGAGGGCTTTGACGCACATCTGATCCTGTCAGAGGTCGCATCCTCTGGCGGGCCTGTCCTGCATGTCGCGCGCGATGACAAGCGGCTGGCCGCGATGCAGGCGGCGCTTGCGTTTTTTGCCCCCGATATGCCGGTCTTTGTCTTTCCGGCGTGGGACTGTCTGCCCTATGATCGGGTGTCGCCCAATGCCGATGTTTCTGCAGCGCGCATGGCGACGCTGGCGGCCCTTGTGCACGGGATGCCCGCGCAATTCGTGTTGCTGACATCGCTGAATGCGGCGACCCAACGGGTGCCGGCCCGTGCCACCCTGCGCGATGCGGTGTTCACCGCCCGTGTCGGTGACCGCATCAACGAGGCGCAGTTGCGTGGCTTTTTGACCCGCATGGGATTTTCACAGACCGCCAACGTGATGGAGGCGGGCGATTACGCGGTGCGCGGCGGCATCATCGACATTTTTCCGCCGGGGCAAAGCGGCCCTGTACGCCTTGATCTGTTCGGCGACACGCTGGACGCGGCCCGGCGTTTTGATCCTGCCACCCAGCGCACCGTGGAAAAACTGACCGACATCGAACTTGCCCCCGTCAGCGAAGTCATTCTGGACGAGGCCGCGATCACCCGGTTCCGGCAAAGCTATCGTATCGAGTTCGGTGCCGCAGGCACTGATGACCCGCTGTATGAAGCTGTCAGTGCCGGGCGCAAACACGCAGGTATCGAACACTGGCTTGGGTTTTTTCAGGACAATCTTGAAACGCTGTTTGATTACATGCCGGGTTGCACCATCACGCTGGACGATCAGACCAGCCCGCAGCGTCTGGCGCGCTGGGACAGTATCGCGGACCAATACAGCACCCGGATGCACGCCCTGACGCAAAAGGGGCGCATGGACACCGTCTATAAACCTGCGCCGCCCGCGCAGCTTTATCTGGACGATGCAGGCTGGGATGCGGCCGTGGCGGACCGGCGCGTCGTCCAGCTGGCACCCTTGCCGCAGGCGACCGGGTTCCGGGTCACGGATGCGGGTGGCAGGCCCGGCCGCAACTTTGCCCCCGAACGCCAGCAAGAGGATCTGAGCCTTTTTGCCGCCCTTGCCCGCCATGTGGTGCAGAAAATCGGCCAGGGTCCGGTCATCATCGCGTCTTACTCCGAAGGGGCGCGGGAACGTCTGACCGGCTTGATCGAGGACGAGGGCATCGGCGAGGTGATCCCCGTCAGCGATTGGTCCCGCGTCGGCAAATCCGGCGTGCATCTGGCGGTCTGGGCGCTGGAGGCCGGGTTCGACGGCACGATCGACGGTCGCCACGTCACGGTGATTTCGGAACAGGATGTGTTGGGTGACCGCCTGATCCGCCAGACCAAACGCCGGCGCAGGGCCGATAATTTCCTGACCGAAGCCAACGCGCTGGCCCCGGGCGATCTGGTCGTGCATGTGGATCACGGGGTCGGGCGGTTTACCGGGCTAGAGGTCGTCACGGCCCTTGGCGCGGCGCATGAATGTCTGACGCTGGAATATGCCGAAAACGCCAAGCTCTATCTGCCGGTCGAAAACATCGAATTGCTGTCCAAATACGGCCACGACGAAGGTCTGCTGGACAAGCTGGGTGGCGGGGCGTGGCAGGCGAAAAAGGCGCGGCTGAAGGAACGCATCCGCCAGATCGCCGAACGGCTGATCCGGGTGGCGGCGGAACGCGCCTTGCGCAAGGCCCCCGTGCTGGAACCGATGGAAGGCATCTGGGATCAGTTC
>JBBREW010000513.1:0-1947 GCA_038225335.1 Rhodobacterales bacterium | reverse complement strand
GCCGGTGCCGCGACGACCGCGGGCGGCATCGTGGAACGGGAAATAGGTCATGACGCTGCCGGGATTGCCCACCTCGTCACCGTAATACAGGTGATAGACGTCCGGCGCGTCAAAGTTGACGGTCTTCTTGACCCGGCGCAGGCCAAGGGCCTGTGTGAAAAATGAATTGTTTTCAGCCGCATCCGACGCAATGGATGTCATGTGGTGCAGGCCTTTGATCTGGGTCAGCATGATAAGTCTCCTGTGTTGTTGGACAGGATATAGCAACCATCTGATGTTGCGATAACCGCAATAAAATGCCATTGTCTATTGCGATAAAGGGAATAATAGCATGGCCGGGCAGCTTGAACAGATCACGACGTTTCTGGCGGTTGCCGAAGGTGGCAGCTTTGCCGATGCGGCGCGCAGGCTGAACGTTGCACCCTCCTCCGTCACCCGCACGGTATCGGATCTGGAACAGCGGCTGGGGGTGCAACTGCTGGTGCGCACCACCCGCCGCGTGTCGCTGACGCAGGCGGGCACCGCCTTTCGCGCGCAGGTCCAACCCTTGATCGGCGGGTTGGTGCGGGCGCAGGATGACGTGCGCGCCTATCAGACGTCGCTGAAAGGGACGCTGCGGGTTTCTGCGCCCCTGTCCTTTGGGCTGCACCGGCTGGCAGAGGCGCTGTTGGCATTTCGGGCGCAGACGCCCGACGTGGAACTGGCCATCAGCCTGACCGACCGCTTTGTCGATATCCTGACCGACGATCTGGACATGGCCCTGCGGATTTCCGGCGTGCCCACGGACCGATCGACGATCTGGCGCAAGATTGCTCCGGTGCCGCGTTCCCTGATCGCCGCGCCCGCTTATCTGGCAAGCCATGGCACACCGCAAACCCCCGCCGATCTGATGCACCACACCGCACTTGCCTATGCCCACCTGGCGGATGGCGACACATGGCAGTTGACCGATCCGCACAGCGGCCTGACTGAACCCGTGCGCGTGCCGTCCTTGCTGACCTGCGACAACGGCGATCTGCTGGTGCAACTGGCCATTGCGGGACAGGGGATCGCCTTGCTGCCGGATTTTCTGTTGCGTGATGCGATTGCCGCCGGACAGTTGACCCGGCTGCTGCCCGGTTGGCGGCCACCCGATATCTGGCTGACTGCCTATTTCCCCCCCTATCAACGGCTGCCCGCGGCGCTGGACCGTTTTACCGCCTGTATCGCCACAGCGATCGGCGATCAGCCCGTGTGAACCGGGCGCAGCCCCAGCATGGCGCGGGCCTGTTGCCATGTGGCAACCGGGCGGTCGTAGGACGCACAGACCGCCACCGTCCGTTCCACAAGCGCCGCGTTCGACGGTGCCAGCCTGTCGCGGTCCAGCCGGATGTTGTCTTCCAGTCCGGTGCGGGCATGGCCCCCTGCGGCGATGGCCCAGTCGTTCAGCACCGCCTGCTGTGATCCGATCCCGGCGGCGCACCAGGGCGCACCGGGAAACAGACGCTGGACCGTCTGCACATAGAAATCAAAGACATGGCGGTCGGCGGGCATTGCGTTCTTGACCCCCATGACGAACTGCACATAGGGGGTATCCTTGATCTTGCCTTCCTTGTGCAACCGCGCGGCCCCCAGAATATGGCTCAGATCAAAGGCCTCTACCTCTGGTTTCACATCATGTTCCAGCATTTCGGCGGCCAGCCAATCCACCAGATCCGGCGGATTTTCATAGACGCGGCTGGGAAAGTTGTTCGACCCCACTGACAGCGACGCCATATCGGGCCGCAGCGACAGCATCGCGCCGCGCGCCTGCCCGGCACCCGACCGTCCGCCTGTCGAAAACTGGATGATCATCCCGGGGCAATGCTGTTCCAGCCCCTCTTTCAGCGCCGCAAATTTGTCAGGGTCACTGGTCGGGGTTTCGTCCGGGTTGCGGACATGGGCATGCACGATGCTTGCCCCTGCCTC
>JBBREW010000512.1:0-1956 GCA_038225335.1 Rhodobacterales bacterium | reverse complement strand
AAGGCGGCGACGGTGGCGGCCGCATCGTGGCCGAAGGCACGCCCGAACAGGTGGCGGACATCACCGAGAGCCATACCGGCCGCTACCTCAAGCAGATGTTGAAACCGAAATCCGTGGCCGCCGAATAAGGCGCCCCCGGTCTCGCTTCTTCTCGTTCCAAATATCCCGGGGGAGGCGCAGCCGGGGGCAGCGCCCCCACCACCCTCTCAGCCTGTGCGCGACCGCTTTGCCAGTCGCGGCAGCATGGCGGAAAAATCCCGCCCCGCGCCGTCTTCGCGGTTTACGAACTGGTCATAAAGCGCGCGCGCGGCCTCGCCCAGCGGTGTGTCGGCATCGACCGCGCGGGCGGCGGTCTGCGCCAGCGTCAGATCCTTCAGCATCAGGTCGGCTGCAAATCCCGGTTTGTAGTCATGATCAGCAGGCGTAATGGGGCCGATGCCGGGGGCAGGGCAATAGGTGGTCATGCTCCAGCTTGAACCGGACGAGGTGCTGACCACATCGAACATCGCCTGCCGGTCAAGGCCCAGACGGTCAGCCAGATTGAACGCCTCGCAGGTGGCGATCATGGTCACGCCAAGGATCATGTTGTTGCAGATCTTGGCAGCCTGACCGCTGCCCGCGTCGCCGCAATGCACGACCTTCTGGCCCATGATGTCGAACAGCGGTTTGCAGATGGCAAAAGCGTCCTGCGGACCGCCCGCCATGAACGTCAGCGTCCCCGCCGTGGCCCCACCGATCCCGCCCGACACGGGGGCATCAATGGCTAGCAGCCCCGCCGCCATTGCCGCCTGCGCCACCGCGCGCGCGCTGTCCACATCTACGGTCGAACAATCCAGATGTACCGCACCCGGTGTCATCGCCGGGTGGATCTGGGCTGCCACCGCGGTCAGGATCGCGCCGTTGGGCAGCATGGTGATGACGACATCCGCCGTGCTTGCGGCGGCGGCGGCGCCGTCCGCGAGGGTCAGCCCCTCTGGTCGTGCCGCCGTGTCGAACCCGGTCACGGTATGGCCGGCGGCCAAAAGGTTCAGGGCCATGGGTGCGCCCATATTGCCAAGCCCGATAAAGGCGATGTTCATGCTGGTTCCTCTGGATACAGGGCCGCCGGGCCAAGCGGCGCGGTCAGGGCTGCGATGTCATCGGCGGGCACATCCCAAGTGGTGTGCCGCCACTGCGGGTTGCGGTCGCGGTCGACCAGGGCGGCGCGGATGCCTTCCAGAAAGTCGGCCTGCGCCATGCTGCGATAGGTAAAACGGAATTCATAGCTCAGGGCCGTGGTGATCTGCGGATCGTCGCGGACCGTGCGAATGATCGCCAGTGTGCAGGCCATCGACAGGGGCGCATTACGCTCCATCAGTTCCAGCGCCGTGGCGATCGGGGTCGAGGGCACGGCGTCCGGGCGACGGGCAATCCCCGCCAGACTGCGCGCGGCAAAGATCCGGTCGATATCTCCGCGCCACGCGGCCAGACGCCCGACCGGGACAGGCAGGGCCATATCGGCAATCGCAGCGGTGGACCCTGTATCGCACAGTGCCGCGATCAGCCGGGGCCACGCGGCCTGTGGCACCATGTGATCGGCAAACCCCGCACCGATCGCGTCGGCGGCGTCCATCCGGTCCCCGGTCAGCCCCAGATATTCCCCCAGCCGCCCCGGCGCACGCGCCAGCAGCAGTGTCGATCCCACGTCTGGCACTAGACCGATACTGCATTCCGGCAGCGCCATGCGGGTGGTTTCGTCGACGATCCGGTGGCTGGCATGGCAACCGATCCCGACACCGCCCCCCATCACGAAACCATGCATCAACGTGACAATCGGTTTCGGATAACCTGCAATCAGGGCATTCAGCCGGTAGTCCGTCCGCCAGAATTCGTTCGCCACATCGTGGTCGCCCGCCTTGGCCGCTGCATACATTTCTGCAATGTCGCCGCCTGCACAGAATGCCTTGGCCCCCACCG
>JBBREW010000511.1:0-1968 GCA_038225335.1 Rhodobacterales bacterium | reverse complement strand
GACGCTGGGAGAAGGCCGCGTCGATGCCGGACAGGATGACCTTGTGATCCTGCTGGCCATGCGTCGAACAGTGCCTGCGATCCATCCTGCGATGAGCTATTGCAGTTCACCTCAAAGCTGCCGGTCCGGAAAACTGCCAGTCCTTGCGGGTGCATGTGTCGTCGCGACCCGTCATCACCCCGAATTTGCGTGTCGTTTCGGCAAAAGGCATCCCTATGCGTTTTTCATAACGAGCGACGTCCTTACCCTTTCATATGGAAGTTTCATGCACTATATTTCCACCAGACAGGAGGAAACCATGTCACAACCTCGCAATCTTGCCATTGCCCCGGATCGGGGCGCGGTCCTGACCAAAGCCATGCTGCGTGCCGCGGCGCGGTTGGGTCTGTCCGGACGCCAGCTTGCGGAAATCGTCGGCGTGTCGGAGGCCACGGTGTCGCGCCTCAAACGCGGCGAGGCTACGCTTGAGGCCGGGTCGAAACCCTTTGAACTCGCGGCACTTCTGGTGCGCGCGTTCCGCTCGCTCGACGCCATCACGGGTGGCGACGAGGCGGTCGCCCGCGTGTGGATGACGGCGGCCAACGCGGCCCTTGCCGCACGGCCGATCGAACGGATGGCCACTGTGCAGGGACTTGTCGATGTCACGACCTATCTTGACGCCCGCCGCGCTCCGGTCTGAGGCGCGGCCCTTCCGGGGGCAGGCGTGGCGGTTCGTGGAGGCGCAGCATCGGGTCTCGACCCTGAAACTTGTCGACAGCCTCGCCGAACAGGCGGCGTTGGAGGATATTCTGGAAGACACCAAGCCGCCGGTGCCGGACGCGTGCCGACACCTCGACTATCTGCTGTCCACACCGTTCCGCTATCGCCCCTATCCGCACGGTTCGCGGTTCCGCCGCGCCGGATTGACGCCCGGCGTCTGGTATGGTGCCGAACAACTCGAGACAGCGGCGGCCGAGATGGTGTTCTATCGGTTCCTGTTTTACGCAGAGAGCCCAGCGACCCCGTTCCCCGACGATGCGGCGGACTACACTGCCATTTGCGTTGAACTGGCGACGCCGGTGTCGCTGGATCTGACGACAGGTGCGCTTGCCGCCGATCATGATCACTGGACCCATCTGACCGATTATGCAGCCTGCCAACAGCTAACAGAATCCGCCCGCGAGATCGGGGCCGAGGTCATAAGGTACGCGTCCGTCCGCGCCCCCGAAAACGGTGCAAACCTTGCCGTGCTGACCTGCAGCGCCTTTGCAGCACCGCAACCGTCAGACCGCCAGACCTGGCGCATCCGCATCGGCCAGCGCGGCGCACAGGCCATCCGCGAACACCCGAGGCTTGGCGTTGAATTCGGGCGCGACGCCTTCGCGCCCGATCCACGCCTGTTGCAGATGGTCTGGGACCGCCCCCGCGCGAAATAGCCTGCGCCGGTCACGGCCGCCCGGCGACGCCGCTTGACCATTGCCTTGGGATCAAGGGCGGACAAGCGGCATATGCGCCTCATTTGAAGGCCCGATAGGTATTTTGGCGCAGCAGGCTGGCGCCTTGGTTCAGGGTGCCAACATGGCCGCAGTTGACCCGTCGCAGGTTAGCCTGAAATGCTCGTCGCTCCTGACCTTTAGCCGCTGCGGCATGGCGTCCATCTGGACACCGACAGCTGGACTTCACCTGCGGCACGCCTATCTGACCCATATGGAAAACAGCCCCAAGACATCCGTTCTGTATAACGCCAACTGCCCGGTCTGCAATTTTGAGATCGGGCATTATGCGCGTTACGCGGGCAAGGCCGGCCTGCCGATCCGTTTTGACGATCTGAACACGGACGCGCGCCAAGCGTGGGGTCTGGATGCGGATCGTGCGGCGCGGCGGCTGTATGTGCTGCATGATGGTCAGCTTACCTCTGGGATTGCGGCGTTTCTGGTGCTTTGGGCGCAGATGCCGCGCTATCGCTTGCTGGGGCGTATCGTGGGATTG
>JBBREW010000510.1:0-1973 GCA_038225335.1 Rhodobacterales bacterium | reverse complement strand
GGATCGCCGGGGGGCGGTGGCTGGATATCGGCGAACAGACGTTGCCCCGGCCAGACCTTGCACGCGGTGTCGTCGACGGTCGCAACCCGGTCCGCATAGGACAGATAGGCGGCATTGGCCCACAGCAGGCTGCCGTCCGGGCCCTCTTGCCAGATGACCTGGGGCGTATCGCGCAGAAACATCCGCAGCAACGCGAGTTCATCGCGCTGCGCATCCTGTTCAATCGCCGCATATCGGTCCAGCGCCGGGGTGTCGCCGGTGTTTTCAAGACTGATCCGGGTCACCCCACCGCTATCCTGTATCCGCAACAGCAATCCGTGCGCGTTCCCGACCGACAGTGTCGTGGGCAGCCCCCCGGCCAGCCCGCCCAGCCCGGCCAGACGGGCGCGCAGATCGGGAAACTGGCGGGAAAAGACCTGCAAGACGGTTTCCAGTTCGTCCGTGGTGTCGGATTGACCGCACAGCAGGGCCGCAGCCGCAGGAGAGGCATCGACCAACGACGTGCCGTTGAACACGAAAACCGGGTTCTGCGCCTGCGAGGGCGGCTGCGGCACCGCCTGACGGCGCAGGGACATCAGCGTCTGAAAGATGACGTGGGCCATGGCAAACAGGCCCACACCGATCAGGCACACCGCCGCGGCAAGGCGTATCGTTTCACCCGTGACATCCATCCCGAATCCCCGCTGTTGACAGGGTAAACGTGCGATAAGGGGGGTTAACGGTAGTTTAACAGCGCGGATTATTGCAGGATCGGCTGATTTTGCCCAAGGGTCGGATGCCGTCCGTCCGTGCTGCGCGACAGGACCCGCATCGGCCATGTGACCGTCACGATGGCGCCGCCTGCGATACCGTCGCGCAGGGTCGTCGCTGTCCGCCGCGGCCCATTGGCAAAGGACAGCGCGGCACCCGATCTTTCCAGCAGGGTCTTGGCGATGAACAGGCCCAGCCCCATCCCGTCATAGCCCGGCCGCCGCAGCCCATCCAGCGACCCCCGCCTGCGGCGCATGAACGGATCGCCAATGCGACCGATCACCGACTGCGGGAACCCGTGACCGTCATCGGCAATGCGCACGAACACGATGGTCTCCGACCAGCTGACGTCGATTTCCACCAGTGTTTCGGAAAAATCCACCGCGTTCTGGATCAGATTGCGCAACCCATGCACGATTTCCGGCCGCCGAGAGATCAGCGGCTGGGGCAGGGTGCAGCCGGGTTCAGGGGCCACATCGAACACCACATCGCGCCCCCGCGTCAGATGGGGTTCCGCCGATTCGCGCACCACGGTTTCCAGCGGGGCCGTGCGCAGATGCAGGTCGTCCTTGCCCGCCTGCCCCATGGATTGCAGGATATCGCGACACCGGTCCGCCTGCGACCGGATCAGGATCGCGTCCTCTCTCTGCTCTGGCCGGTCGGCAAGATCGTCGACCAATTCGTTGCTGACCAGCTTGATCGTGGCGAGCGGCGTCCCAAGCTCGTGCGCTGCCGCCGCGACGACCCCGCCCAGATCCGTCAGTTTCTGTTCCCGCGACAGGGCCAGCTGTGTCGCCAGCAAGGCATCGCCCATGGCCGTGATTTCCGTGGTGACCTGACGGGCATAGATGCCCAGAAACACCACGCCGATCAGCAACGATACCCAGAACCCGAACTGGAACATCGGCGGCAGCAAAAGCAGGGTCCCATCGGCCAGCTGCAACGGCACGGAACTGAGGTACAGCAGCGTGATCATCCCGATGGCCAGCAGCCCCAGCGCGACAAAGCTGACAAGGTGCAGCACGGTCGCGGCGATGGTGACGGGTGCAAGGATCAGCAGCGCAAACGGGTTGTTCAGCCCTCCGGTCAGATACAGCAGCAAGGCCAGTTGCACGATGTCAAAGGCCATCATGGCCGTCGCTTCGCGTTCGGACAGACGCTTGTTTTCGGGATAGAGGAAACTGGTCAGCAGATTGGCGATGATGGCTGCACCGACGGTCATC
>JBBREW010000509.1:0-1983 GCA_038225335.1 Rhodobacterales bacterium | reverse complement strand
CGGCTGATGGTGGCCGCGATGACGCTTAAACTTCGCAACACTGTTGTGCATCCCCCAAGGTCTGTGACGTGGCAGACCTGACCGCGTCACGCAATCCGGCCCGGTGCCCCCCGTTATCCTTCATTGCGGGATGTGGCGGTGCCGTCAACCACGCTGACGCGGCGGTGGTGCGCCTTGCGCGGCTAAAGGGGTGATCTGCGGGTGGTTAGGACCTGCGCCGTCGCGGGTATGACGCTGTGTCCGGGGGGCAAAATCCTGCCGCAGACCATCATGGGTTTGCAGGTTTCAACCAAAGCGCCAAGGATGCATCCGCTGATGTCGATAGGCTGGATGCCGGGGACGGTCTTTGCCATGACGTCACTCCGATGTTCAACGGCCCGCCACAGGGGCCGAGGCCGCGACGCGCTGCGTGCTGATCGGGCAGGCCACCGCGGACCCGGCATTGCTGGGTCTGATCGTTCCGTTTCAGGACTGGCCCGCCTTAACAGGATCGGCCTAAGCGCGGAGCCAGACAATATAGAAGAAGGTCAGGACGAGTATGACAATCACCTGAATGACCATCGCCTTGATCAAAAACTTTGACCGCTTGGTATCTGCGTCAACGTCGATCTTTTTCATGATGTGGCTTCCTTTTGGTTTTCCCTGCGTGTCGGGATGGGCCGGACCCGGCGTGTGTGTGTCACTGGGCGCGGTCCGAAACAGGGGCAGGGTTCGTTGCGGTGCGGCATCAGACGGGTGTCGCCATGATATAGGACAGCAGCCCCAATGCGTCACGCAACTGGCTGCGTTCGATCTGGCCACCCAGACAGACGCGGATCGCCTCTGCCGGTTCGCCCGATACGGTGAAGGCATCGGACGGCATCATGCCAAGCCCGGTGCCCGCCATGCGTCCGATGATGTCCGCGCGGGTCGCGCCGTCTGGTAAATGCAGCCAGACATTGAACGCATGGGGCGCTGCCTCGAACCGGAATGGCGCCAGGGCCTGGGCCGCGATGGCCTGCCGCGCCTGGGTTTCTTCGCGGATGAAGCGTCGGATACCATCGGCCGTCCCGTCGGTGATCCAGCGGGTCGCCAGCGCCATCATCAAGGGCGAGGGCATGACAGAGATCACCTTCAGCTGATGCGCCAGTTCGCGCGCCGCATGGCTGTCGGGGGCCACCGTATAGGCCAGCCGCAGCCCGGCACCGATGCACTTTGCCAGACCGCCGATATGCCAGACCAGATCAGGGGCAAAGCTTGCAAGCGGCGCGGGCGGATGCGGCGGGATAAATCCATAGGCGTCGTCTTCGATCAGGGGCAGGCGGTGGGCGATGATGACATCGGCTATCGACTGCCGCCGCGAGAGAGAGATGGTGCGCGTGGTCGGATTGTTCAGGATCGGGTTGAGGTAGATCGCCTTTGGCCGGTGGTGCCGGATCGCTGCATCCAGCGACGCGATGTCGATCCCTTCGTCATCCCCCGGCAGGCCGATCAGGCGCACGCCCAGCCGGGCGCAGATGCTGCGGACACCGGAATAGGTGATATCCTCGCACAGCACCACGTCGCCGGGCCGGGTCAGGCTTAACAGAATGGCAAGGATCGTGGGATGCGCCCCCGGCGTGACGGCGATGCGGTCCAGCGAGGGCACCAGCCCGCGCAGCGATAGCCAGGTCGAGGCAGCTTCCTTGTCGATCTGCCCACCGGTCGAGGATTGGTAGCGCAAAAGGTCGATCAGGTTGGCAGAGACGGTCTGCAACCCCGCCTGCATCCGTGCCAGCAACGCCGGGTCCTGCGGTTCAGGGGGCAGATTCATCGTCAGGTCCACGTCCGCGCCGCGCCGTTTTTCGCGCTGGGGACCGGCTTCCTTCTGGCCGATGGCAAAAGTGCCGCGCCCGACATGACTGTCGATCAGGCCGCGTGCGCGCGCCTCGGCATAGCCGCGTGACACGGTGGTAAAGTCGATGCCCAGCCTGTCCGCCAGCGCACGCTGCGGCGGTAGACGGG
>JBBREW010000508.1:0-1983 GCA_038225335.1 Rhodobacterales bacterium | reverse complement strand
GGGGAACGTCATCAGGGTCGCGGCCAGACCCAGCATGATGATCCAATAGGGGATGGTGGACCAGAAAATGTGCTGCACACCCACGCTGTCATCGCGGATCGCGGCCTTGACGGTATAGACAAGCAACCCGAACGGCGGCGTCAGAAGGCCCGCCTCGATCGCGATGATGCCCACGATCGCAAAGGTCAGCTGGTCGAACCCAAAGGCCAGCGCCACAGGTTCCACGATCGGGACCGTCAGCAGCATGATCGACACGGAATCGATGATCATGCCCAGAATGAACCAGATCAGCACGATGATCGCAAACACCGTCCACGCCCCAAAACCCGAATCGACAAAGAACGACCGGATTTCCGTGGTCACGCCGGACATCGCCAGCGTGCGCGAATATAGCGCGGCACACAGCAGCAGGATCAGGATCGGTGCGGCGGTTTTGCCCACGGCATAGACCGCTTCGATGAAACCACGTCCGCGCATCCCCTTGACCACCGCCAGCAGCAACGCCAGTGCTGCCCCGGCACCCGCCCCTTCGGTCGGGGTAAAGATGCCGAACCAGATGCCGCCCAGCACGGACCCGATGATGCCCAGAACGCCCATGATCGACACGGCAAATTGCCACGGTTTCAGGTCCTGCGCGGAACTGTCAAAGGCATCCGGGTCCAGCGGTGCCGGGGCTGTGACGCCCTGCCCCACCAGATCGGGGCGCACCTTTGCCGCGATCAGGATGTAGACGATAAAGAGCGATGCCAGCAACGCCCCCGGCACCACCCCGGCCAGAAAAAGCCGCCCGATGGATTGTTCCGTGAGGATGCCCCAGACGATCATCAGCACCGATGGCGGGATCAGCATGCCCAGCACGCTGGACCCTGCAATGGTGCCAAGCGCGAACCCCTTGTTGTAGCCATGCGCCTTCATTTCGGGATAGCCGATCCGGGCAAATGCGGCGGCGGATGCGATGGACACACCGGTCACGAATGAAAACACCGTATTGCCCAGCACCGTGGCGATACCCAGCCGGGCGGGCATCCCTTTCAGACTGCGGTTGATGGCGATATAGATATCCGTGACCGCCCCGGACCGCCCCATGAATTCGCCCATCAGCATGAACAGCGGAATCACGGCAAAGGTGAAATCGCGCAACGCCTCTGCCGCGGTTGATGCGACGGTGGCCTGCACCACGCTCATGCGGCCGGTGGTCAGCCAGATCCCCACGACGCTGGTCACCGCCAACGCCACAGCGACATGAACCCCCAGCATCACCAGGGTCAGAAGCAAGGCAATGATGATGCCCGCGGTCGAGATATCAAACATGCGCCACGCCCTTTTTCACAGGTTCATGTCATCGGCCCGCAGGCCGAAAACCTCGATCAGGGTCAGCAGGATGTAATTCACGCCGGCCAGACCTGCGCCAATGACAATCGCCCAGCGGGCGGGCCAGACCGGCACCTGCAACGCACCCGCCCCGTCGAATTCACCGCGCCGGAACGACCGCATCGCCGGTTCGACGGATGACCAGAGCAGGAACAGGAAAAACGCAGCCCCCAGCAGCAGCGCAAAGGCATAAAGCACCCGCTGCACCCGTGGCGGAAACATGATCACCAGAAAATCCGCCCGCAGCATCGACCCGCTGCGCACGGCAAATCCCACCTGCATGAACACGATGATCACGACGGAATTGGCGACGATTTCCTTGGTGCCGGAAAACGGGATATTCGCCGCCCGCAAAAAGATGTCGGTCAGTGACACAAGGCACAGGCAAAACGCCCAGAGCGCGCCAATGATCATCAATGTCTTGGTCAGCCAGTCTGTCAGTCGGACAAGGATCATGCCGCACTTTCGGATCAGGGGTGAAAGACGTGGCGCAGGGGATCAGCCCCTGCGCCCGGTGCAACAGGGTCTAGTCCAGCGCGTAGCGCACCGGCCATTCATACCCCAGCCCCTCTGCCCCATCGAGGACAAGCCCCATCACCTGCTTTGCGGGCA
>JBBREW010000507.1:0-1993 GCA_038225335.1 Rhodobacterales bacterium | reverse complement strand
GCTGGGTTTCAGGCCCCCGCCGTCGTTGTCAGCTATACCGACGATCCCGGCGTCAAGTCAGGGGCCAAATTCGCGGCCGAGGGCATGCAGATCGCCGCAGGCGTGCCCCTGCAAGTCGGAGAGCCTGACGATTTCATGACCTTCCGGCTGGGCCTGTTCGGGCTGGACAAGCTTTATGACGTGCAGGGCACGCTGGACCGCCTGCTGCCGGTACTGACCCGGGTGCTTTAGGCGCCGCCAAGGCCCATTTTCATCAGCCGCTGGCGCAGCGGGGTCACGTCGTGCAGGGTCTGCACGCCAAGGCGGCGCAGGTCGTGCATCAGGGGGCTGGACGCCATCGACGCGCGGTTCAGCGCGTCGATCCCGGTCACCCGCAGGCGCATGTCGCCGTGCCGCGCCGCGGCATAGGCGGTCAGCATCGCGGGGCTGCCAAGGGCGTCGGGATCGCCCGCCGCCAGATCCAGCAGGCAGGCCATATCTGCCAGTGACATGTTCAGCCCTTGGGCGCCGATTGGTGGCATGACATGGGCGGCCTCTGCCACGAGGGCGGTGCGGGGGGCGGTGATCCGGTCCGCAATCTGGCTGATGATGGGCCAGACCGACCGTTGTCCGACAAGGGTCAACGTCCCGTTGACGCCCGCGCTGCGGTCCTGTGCGGCGGCGATGAAATCCGCGTCGGACAGGGCGGCAAGGGCTGCGATACGCGGTCCGGTGTCCATCCAGACGACCGACGAACAAGGCTGGCCGTCGTGGTCGGGCAGAGGCACAAGGGTAAAAGGACCGCCGCTGCGGTGCACCTCTGTCGAGGTGCCGAAATGCGGTTCGGGATGCGTGACGGCAAAGGTCAGCGCCTTTTGACCGTAGCGGGTCGTCGTCACGGCGATGTCGTGGGCCTGACGGACCGCAGATGACCGCCCGTCGGCACCGATGACCAGCTTGCACGCGATCTGCCTGCCATCGGTCAGCCGCACGAGGGCCTGATCCAGACGCGCCACCATGCTGTCAAATCCCACGCCACTGCGCAGGCTGATGCGCGGTCGGGTTGCGATCCGGTCGACCATCACCCGGCGCAGCAACCAGTTCGGCAGGTTCCAGCCAAAGGGTGCGTCGGAAATGTCCTGTGCGGCGAAATCGCGGCTGACGGGTGCATCCCCGCCCGCATCCACGATCCGCATGACATGCAGGGCGGTGGCGTGGGGTGCCAGCGTATCCCAGACCCCGGCCCGGTCCAGAAAGGCCTGTGCCGGTTGCAGGAATGCCGTGGTGCGCAAGTCGGCCCCGCTGGCATCGGGGGCGGTGACCGGGGCTGCGGGGTCCACGACGACCACGGAAAACCCCGCCGCCTCGAAGGCGATGGCGGCGGCCAGTCCGGCGACGCCGCCGCCGCTGATGACGATATCTGTGTGCTGTCTGTCCATGCCCCTGACATAGGGCGCAGACCGCTGCCGGGAAACCCCTGCGGCGTTGCGATGGGCTGCGACATCGTTGCCTTGCCTGCGGGGATGCGGGGCGGCTAAGGTAACGCAATTGCGGATGTGCCGCGCCAGTGTCCACAGGACGGGCCGATCGCAGACCGGAGTGCGACAGATATGGGGGGCAGACCAATGCAGGACCGCGCGACGCATCAAAAGGACGCCTATACCCTTATTCTGGAAGCGATCGACAGTCACATCTACAAACCCGGCGATCGATTGGTCGAAAGCGAGCTTGCGGATCGGCTGGGCGTCAGCCGGACCCCCGTGCGCGAGGCATTGCAGCGGCTGGAAACCCAGAACCTGCTGACCCGCGACGGGCGGTCGCTGATCGTGGCGTCACTGGATCACACACAGATGTCAGAGCTTTATATCGTGCGTGGCGTGCTGGAAGGACTGGCGGCCCGGCTGGCCGCCCGTCACGCCACCCCCGAAGAGGTGTCCGTGCTGCGCGACATGCTGCGGGCGGATCATGCGCTGGTGAAGGATCCCGACGCCCTGTCCCGCGCCAATCGGCGGTT
>JBBREW010000506.1:0-1994 GCA_038225335.1 Rhodobacterales bacterium | reverse complement strand
CTGGCCGCAGGCAGAGGCGGACTTTCGCGCCGCCCTTGCCCTGAACCCCGATCAGCCGCAGGTCCTGAACTATCTGGGCTATTCGCTGGTGGAACGCGGCGAAAAACTGGACGAGGCACTGGACATGATCGAACGCGCCGTGGCGGACGAGCCGGACAACGGGGCAATCGTGGATTCGCTGGGCTGGGTCTATTTCCAGCTGGGCCGCTATGACGAAGCGATCGCGCCGCTGGAACGCGCCACCACGCTGGAGGCCGTCGATCCGATCATCAACGATCATCTGGGTGACGCCTATTGGGCTGTGGGCCGGACCAGAGAGGCGCAGTTCCAGTGGCAGCGGGCATTGTCGTTTGACCCCGACCCCGCCTTGGCCGACCGCATCCGGGACAAGCTGGCGCAGGGTCTGGATGCGGTCCGGATCGCCGAAGGGCTGACACCCACCCGCGCTGCGGCAGGGTCTGGCCAATGACCCGTCTGACCGCAACCGCCCCCGCCAAGGTCAACCTGACCCTGCATGTGACCGGGCAGCGTGACGACGGGTATCACCTGCTGTCGTCGCTGGTGGTCTTTGCCGATCTGGGTGACCGCCTGACGGTGCTGCCCAGCCCCGATCTGCGCCTGACGGTCGGTGGCCCCTTTGCCGCAGGTGTGCCGGTGGACGACAGCAATCTGGTGCTGCGGGCGGCCATCGCATTGGCGCAGGTGCGCGGTGTGGACCGTGGCGCGGCCATCCATCTGGAAAAGAACCTGCCCCATGCGGCAGGGTTGGGCGGCGGGTCCGCGGATGCGGCGGCGACCCTGTCGTTGCTGGCGCAGTTCTGGCAGGTGGCCCCCCTGCCGACCGATCATCCGGCGGTGCTGGCGCTGGGGGCCGATGTGCCGACCTGCCTTGCAGGCCCGGCCCCGCTGCACATGACGGGCATCGGTGATACCCTGCACCCGGCCCCGACCCTGCCCGACTGCGCGCTGGTGCTGGTCAACCCCCGGACAGACACGCCGACACCTGCGGTGTTCAAGGCGCTGACACAAAAAGCAAACGCCGACATGGACCTGCTGCCTGCGGGCCTTGACCTTGCAGGCTTTGCCGATTGGCTGGGGGATCAGCGCAACGACCTGCTGCACCCGGCCCGTGGTATCGCGCCGGACATCGACCGCGTGCTGGACCGCCTGCGCCGCCTGCCCGCCGTGCGGGCCGCGGGGATGTCGGGATCCGGCGCGACGTGCTGGGCGCTGGTGGGCGATATGGCTGCGGCCCGTCAGACGGCCCGCGTGGTGCAGGTCGCGGAAATGAGCTGGTGGGTAGCACCCGGCGCGGTGCTGAAGGCCGCCTAGGTCCGGGGTGCGGCGGTCCTGACAGCCAGCGTCAGACCAGCCGCGCCACTACGTAATCCGCCAGATCCGCCAGCATCCCCTTGATCGCGTGATCGGGCAGGACAGCCAGCGCCGCCTTTGCATCCGCGACATGGCACAGGGCATCGGCACGGGTGCTGTGCAATGAGCCATGTTGGTCCAGCAAGGCGCGGGCATGGTCCAGATCGCCGCTCTCCTGCGTGCGTTTTTCCAGCGTGCGCGACCAGAATGCGCGCTCTTCTGCGTCGGCTGCGGCGATGGCGCGGATCATCGGCAAGGTCAGCTTGCCTTCGCGGAAATCGTCGCCGACATTCTTGCCGATCCCGGCCCCGCCTTGCCAATCCAGCAGATCGTCAACCATCTGGAATGCGATCCCAAGTGCGTCACCATAGGCAAAAAGCGCCGCAACCTGCGGTTCGGGTGCCTGTGCGATGACGCCGCCGACCTGCGTGGCTGCCGAAAACAACGCAGCGGTCTTGCCGCGCACGACCTTCAGATAGGTATCTTCGGTTGTGGCGATGTTGCGCGCCGCGGTCAGTTGCAGCACCTCGCCTTCGGCGATGGTGGCGGCGGCATTGGCAAGGATATCAAGAACGCGCAGGTTGCCGGTTTCGACCATCAACTGAAAACTGCGGGCAAAAAGG
>JBBREW010000505.1:0-1996 GCA_038225335.1 Rhodobacterales bacterium | reverse complement strand
CAACTGATCGAAGAACGGCTGAAGCAGGAAGAACTGGATCGCCGCGGCGTGCGCATCACGCCCGAAAATCTGGCCACTGAAGTCGACGCCTTTGCCAGCCGTGCCAATCTGTCACTGGATCAGTTCACACAGGTTCTGGCGCAGAACGGCGTGGCCTTGTCCACGCTGGAACAGTTCGTGCAGATGGGTGTGACATGGCGCGATTATATCCGCCTGCGGTTCTCTGATCAGGCGCAGGTCAGCGACGCTGATATCGCCCGCGCCCAGGGGCAGGCTGCCGGTGGCGCCGACGCGCTGGAAGTGCTGCTGAGCGAGATCATCATCGCAGCCCCGCCGCCCCGCGCCGCAGAGGCCACGGCCATCGCCGAAAACATCGGCCGGTCCACCTCGCAACCCGCGTTCGAGGCCGCGGCCCGCCAGTTTTCCGCCCTGCCAAGCCGTGCGAACGGCGGGCGTCTGGACTGGCTGCCGCTGACCAACTATCCGCCCGCCCTGCAAGGGCTGATCAGCGGCCTTGCCATCGGCGAGGTGACGGCACCGATCCAGATCCCCAACGGTGTGGCCCTGTTCCAGATGCGCGGCATCCGCGAAGTCCGCCAGCCGCAGGCGCAGGCAAGCGCGATTGATTACGCAACCTATGCCGTGGCCGGTGATGCGGCAGCAGCTCAAGGTGTGGCCAACCGCGTCGACACCTGCAACGATCTGTATGGTGTGGCGCGTGGCCAACCGGCAGAGGTGCTGGTGCGCGAAACCGTGCCACCTGCGCAGATCCCGCAGGACATCGCCCTTGAACTGGCAAAGCTGGACCGGGATGAAACATCCGTTGCCCTGACCCGCAACAACGGTGCGGTGCGCCTGCTGGTGATGATGTGCGCGCGCACCTTTGGCGACGGCCCCGCCGATCCCGAAGCCCTGCGCGCCCAGTTGCAGGGGCAGCGTCTGGCGGGTTTTGCCGATGCGCTGCTGGCCGATCTGCGCGCGGCGGCGACGATCCGCCCGTGACGACACAGCCCTTTGGTGCGGCCGCAGTGGCAACGGCGGCGGTGGACGCGCCCCTTGTGATCAGCTGCGGTGAACCCGCGGGGATCGGGCCAGAGGTCGCGTCCCGCGCCTGGGCTGCCTTGGGTCACGACATGGCCTTGCTGTGGATCGGAGACCCGCGCCACCTGCCTGAGGGCACGCCCTGGCGGGCTGTGGACAGCGCCCAGCAAGCCTGTGGCCCCTGCCCCGATGCCCTGCCGGTGCTGGTCCGGGACATGGGATCACCGGCCGTGGCAGGCCGTCCCAACCCCCGTCACGCCCAGGGCGTGATTGACGCCATCGCGATGGGTGTCGATCTGGTCAGCCGTGGACAGGCCCGCGCCCTTTGCACAGCGCCCATCCACAAGGCCGCGCTGATCGACGGGGCGCAGTTTGCCTATCCCGGCCACACGGAATATCTGTCTGCACTGGCGGGCGATGTGCCTGTGGTGATGATGCTGGCCTGCACCGCCCTGCGCGTCGTGCCCGCGACGATCCACATCCCGCTGTCAGAGGTGCCACAGGCGCTGACGGCAAAGGTGCTGCACAGCACACTGCGGATCACCCACGCCGCTTTGATCCGCGATTTCGGCATCACCAGCCCCCGCATCGCCGTGGCGGGCCTGAACCCCCACGCGGGCGAAGACGGCAAGATGGGCCAAGAGGAACAGCAATTGATCCGCCCGGTGCTGGAGGAGCTGCGCGGACAGGGGATGCGCCTGACCGGCCCGCTGCCCGCCGACACCATGTTTCACGCGACCGCCCGGACGGGCTATGATGCCGCTGTATGCATGTATCACGATCAGGCCCTGATCCCGATCAAGACGATTGATTTCGCGGGCGGTGTCAATGTGACCTTGGGGTTGCCCTTCGTGCGCACCTCGCCCGATCACGGCACGGCCTTTGACATCGCCGGGCGCGGGATCGCGGATGCGACCTCGATGATCGCGGCCCTGAACATGGCGCATCAGATGGC
>JBBREW010000504.1:0-2003 GCA_038225335.1 Rhodobacterales bacterium | reverse complement strand
GCGCCTGATCGACGCGCTGCGCCTGCAACTGGGTCCGGCCTTTCTGTTCCTGATCGCGGCAGAAGCGATTTCGGCGGAAGGCGGGCTTGGCTATCGCATCTTCCTTGTGCGCCGGTATCTGTCGATGGACATCATCTTTCCTTATGTTCTGTGGATCACCCTGCTGGCCATAGCGATGGACCTGTGCCTGCGCCTTCTGCGCCGCCGCCTGTATCCATGGGCAGAGGTGCAGCCATGACCACGCTGGCGATCCAGGGGTTATGGAAGGAATACGGGGACCAGGTCGTGCTGGAAAACGTCAACCTGACCATCGCGCCGCGTGCCTTTGTGGCGCTGGTCGGGCCGTCGGGCTGTGGCAAGACCACGTTTCTGCGGATGCTTCTGGGGCAGGAACGCGCGACGCGGGGGACCATCGTGATGGACGGCCACCCTTTGCCGTCGGAACCGGGACCGGACCGGGGCGTGGTTTACCAACGCTATTCGGTTTTCCCGCATCTGACTGCCTTGCAAAACGTCATGCTGGGGCCGGAATTCCAGTCTGCACGCATCACCGGGCGGGTCTGGGGGGCTGCGCGGCGCAAGCTGGCGGACAGTGCCGCAGCCCTGCTGGCCGAGGTGGGCTTGGCCGGGGCAGAAACCAAATACCCCGCCCAGCTGTCAGGGGGCATGCAGCAACGTCTGGCACTGGCACAGACGCTGATGATGCGGCCAAAGCTGTTGTTGCTGGACGAACCCTTTGGTGCGCTTGATCCCGGCATCCGCGCCGAAATCCATACCCTGATGCGCCGCCTGTGGCACGAACACGCGATGACCGTGGTCATGGTGACCCACGACATGCGAGAGGCCTTTGCCCTTGGCACCCGCATCATCGCCTTTGACCGCCCCCGCAACCGCCCGGAAGAACGGCTGCGCTACGGCGCGACCATCACCAATGACATCGCGATCTGGCCCCCCCGCGTGGCTGGCCGTCAGACAATCTATGACGCGGATATTCCCCCTGTTCAGGACGACCTGAACCGCTTTGCCATCGCCGCCGGGACGACCCGCGCCACGCAAGGAACCCTGACATGATGCCGCACACCCCCCGCCCGTCCGAGGTCATCGCCGCCGACCGCGCACGATATGACGACCACCAGCGCAAAGGTCTGACCTTTACGCCCAAATCCCCGCCCACGCCCAGCCCGCGCCCGGCCCCCGACGCCGTCGATGTGCTGCGAAGCGAGATCGTGAAGGGCGGCTGGTATACCCATCTGGCCATGCAGACCGGACAGGTCCTGCGTCTGCAGTCGGGGGGGTTGGGCGGGTCTGTGTCGCTGGCCGCATGGGCGGAGGCCGACCGCAGCGAACGGCTGAACCTGCCGGACACGGTCAAGGTGCAATGGACTACGGAACTGCGCAAAGGGCGGGTGCTGTTTTCCGACATGGGCCGCGTGATGTTGTCGATCACCGAAGACAGTTCCGGCGGGCATGATGTGCTGACAGGCGGGTCCGGCCCGACCGGCCCCGGCACGCCCTTTGAACGCAATACCCGCGACAACATGATCCTTGCGAGCGCCAAGCTGGGCTTGAACCGGCGCGACCTGCCGATGCTGATGACATTTTTTGCCCCCGTGCGGGTGGATGCGGCGGGGCGGTTCTTCTGGAATGCGACGCTGCTGTCGGGCGATGACTGGGTGGAACTGCGCGCCGAGATGCCGCTGGTGATTGCCCTGTCGAACACCCGCCATCCGCTGGACCCCACACCGGGCGATGTGTCGCCCGTGACCCTGACGCTGCAAGCTCCCACGACCGTCGCCGATGACGATCTGTGCCGCACCGCCACGGCAGAGGCCGCGCGTGGATTTGACAACAATGCAAGGGGTTGAGGCCATGCAGATTCATGACATCCCGGCCGAAAAGCCATGGTCCGGCATCGTGCGCAAGGGCCAGACCATCCGCATCATCGACGCCTATGGCCAGCAGGCCATCGACACGATCTTTTACAACGCCCACGACCACGGCGA
>JBBREW010000503.1:0-2007 GCA_038225335.1 Rhodobacterales bacterium | reverse complement strand
GCCCGCCGATTTTCGCCGCACGCTGGAGGCCGCAGGGCTGGGCGTCGAGACGATGGCATCGCCCGCCGCCTGCCGCACCTACAACATCCTGCTGAGCGAGGGACGGCGGGTCGCGCTGGCCCTGTTTCCGGTCTGACGGTGCTGCTTTCGGTGCGCGACCTTGCCTGTGCGCGGGGGGGCGTGCCTGTCGTCCAAGGGCTAAGCTTTGACGTGCCGGCGGGCACCGCCCTCATCCTGCGGGGACCGAACGGCGTGGGCAAGACGACGGTGCTGCGGACGCTGGCGGGATTGCAGCCGCCCATCGCCGGTGAAGTGACCTGCCCCGGGGGTGTCAGCGCCTATGCCAGCCATGCGGACGGGGTCAAGACGGTCCTGACCGTTGCGGAAAATCTGCAATTCTGGGCGCAGGTCCACGACCGCGCGGTGGATGATGCGGCCTATGCGGCCTTTGATCTGACGGCGTTGAAACACCGTCTGGCGGGGACCCTGTCCGCGGGCCAGAAACGGCGTCTGGGGCTGGCGCGGCTGGGGGTGATCGGGCGCAAGGTGCTGTTTCTGGACGAACCGACGGTCAGCCTTGATGCCTTTTCGGTGCGGATGTTCGCTGCATGGATGCGTGACGTGCATCTGGCGCAGGGCGGCTGTGCCGTGATTGCCACGCATATCGACCTTGGCCTTGATGCACCCGCGCTGGACCTGACGCCCTTTGTCGCCGCGCCTGACGCAGGCGGCGGATCGGACGAGGCGTTCCTGTGAAGGCGTTGCTGTGGCGCGATCTGGTCTTGGCGGTGCGCGCGGGCGGTGGGTTCGGACTGGGTCTGGCGTTCTTTCTGATCGTTGTGGTGCTGGTGCCCTTTGGCGTGGGGTCTGACCGCAGCACTCTGGCGCTGATCGCGCCGGGTATCCTGTGGGTCGCGGCCTTGCTGGCGGCGCTGCTGTCGCTGGACCGCATCTTTGCGCTGGATTTCGAGGATGGATCGCTGGCGCTGCTGGCCACCGCGCCGCTGCCGCTGGAAGGGGTCGCCCTGGTCAAGGCGCTGGCCCATTGGATAACGACGGGCCTGCCCCTGACGCTGGTGGCACCGCTGCTGGGGTTCTTTCTGAACATGGCACCCGCCGCTTACGGCTATGTGCTGATCAGTCTGGCGCTTGGCACGCCGGCCTTGTCGATGATCGGCAGTTTCGGGGCTGCCTTGACCGTGGGTCTGCGGCGGGGCGGGTTGCTGTTGTCGCTGCTGGTGCTGCCGCTTTATGTGCCGACGCTGATCTTTGGGGCAGAGGCTGTGCGGCGCGGCGTCGATGGCACCGGGGCCACCACACCGCTGATCCTGCTGGCCGCGATCACGCTGGGCTGTTTTGCCCTGCTGCCCTTTGCCGCTGCGGCGGTATTGCGCATCAACCTGCGGTGATCGGGGATTGAGGCGCGTCCGGCGCCGGGATAGGGATGACACATGTCGATGTGGGAATATGCAAATCCAAGGCGGTTCATGGATTGGACCGCACCTGTCGTGCGCGCGGCCTTTGGCATCGCTGCGGCCTGTCTTGTCGTGGGTCTGATCTGGGGTTTCTTTTTCACCCCGGATGAAAACCGGCAGGGATCGACGGTCAAGATCATATATCTGCACGTCCCCTCTGCGCTGATGGCGATCAATGCCTGGTTCATGATGCTGGTCGCGTCCTTGATCTGGCTGATCCGGCGGCACCACGTCAGCGCGCTTGCCGCCCGCGCCGCAGCCCCGGTGGGGCTGGCCATGACCGTGATCGCGCTGGTGACGGGCGCGATCTGGGGCAGTCCGATGTGGGGCACCTATTGGGCGTGGGACCCGCGGCTGACGTCGTTCTTGATCCTGTTCTTGTTCTATCTGAGCTATATCGCCCTGTGGGCCGCGATCGAGGATGCGGATACCGCAGCCGATCTGACCAGCATCCTGTGCCTTGTGGGATCGGTCTTTGCCATCCTGTCGCGCTATGCGGTGAATTTCTGGAATCAGGGGCTGCATCAGGGTG
>JBBREW010000502.1:0-2046 GCA_038225335.1 Rhodobacterales bacterium | reverse complement strand
ATGCGGGGCCGGTGTCGGCCAGGCGTTGCAGATCACTGATAACGGCGGTGCGCAGGCGGATGCGTTCCGCAGCGACCGCGTCGTTGGTGAACAGGTCGCGCACCAGGGTCTGTGCAAGGGTGCATTGGGTGAAAAAGCTGTCGTCGGTGACGGATAGGGTCTGTGCTGCCTGATCGACGGTCAGGCCGTGCAGGTTGACCCAAGCCGCCGGCGGCAGGCCAAGATCGTGGATCCGGTGCGCGGGGCTGGCCACATACAGCGGGCGCGCGCCCACGGCGAAGGCATCGAACAGCTTTTCTGACAGATAGGCGGGCTGGTGCGTGTTCTCGATCCCCGAGACGATGCGCGCCTGCCCATCAAGCTGGCGCAGCTTGGCCCCGTGCCAATTGGTCAGATCGAACCGCGTGCCGCTGCCGGGCCAGCCGGCACCCTGCCGCAGCACGCGACCGGGGGCGGCCAGCGCCAGACGGGTGCGAAAGGCGCACAGGCCGGTGATCTCGCCTTGCGTGTGGGTCACGTCATAGACGGCAGCGTCGCGGCGTTCGGCCATAAAGACCGCGTCCAGCGGGCGGGCGGCGAAACGGGCCTGCCAATCGGCAGCGGTCAGGGCGGTATTTCGGGCGAAAAGCCCTTGGTAGGCTTTGATATAGCCGGGATCGGTCAGCAGGAAATACGGGATGCGGTGGTGGGCAAAGATCGCAGAGGTATGGTGGTTCAACTGATGCACCCGGCCCGTCGGCAGTGTGATCACATCTGACAGGGGATCGGGCGATATGAGGCTGTCCCAGAACGGCTCTTCTGACAGCACGATCGCGGTGCCGCGCGGTGTGGTCACATCGCGGGGATGGCCGTAAACCTCAAGATCGGCGGGGCCGTCGGTCAGGGTCAGGTGATCGGCCCAAAGCGGGGCCAGATGCGGATAGGCCAGCGGCGTGCGGTTGGCATGGTGGCCGCGCAGGGCAATGGTCAGCCGGGCGGTGCCGATGCGGGGCGGGGTGGCGGGTTTTAGGGTCTGTTTCAGGGGAAGTGTGCCGGATGTCAGGATCAGGCGGGCGCCGGGGGCGGGGTCGGCCAGCCAGTGCGGCAGGTTGTGCCGCAGCCAGTCGGCGGCACTGGGGTCCCGCGCCAGCAGGTCATCGACGGCTGCGATCAGGCCGGGACCGGGGGTTTGGCGTGTGACGGCCCAAGGGTCCGCCGGTGTCACGCCATGCGCCTGCCGCAGCGCCCACAGAAAGGCGATGTCGCTGCGGGGGATACCTTCGGCGCGGCGCAGGGTGGTGACGGGAAAAAGCGTGTGGGCCAGATCGGGTGTCGGCCCTTGCAACAGGGTCTGACCCGTCGCGCGGGGCAGGGGGCCTGTCAGGCGTGCCCCACCTTCCAGCACCAGCGCGTGAGATGTGATCACAACGTCAAGGGCAAGGTTTGTGGCGATGCCGCCGTCGCCGGGGGCAGGCGTGCCGGTGATGATGGGGGTAACGGTCACGCCTGTGGGCCAACGCAGACGGCGGACCCTTGTCAACGCCTGCGGACCGCCGCTGTCGTCCACAAGGATCACCTGATCGCCGGGCTGGACGCGGGCGGCGATGTCACCGGGCAGCGCAGGATCGGCGCCGCGCAGCAGGCAGATGACGGCGATCACGATGGGTCCCTGATCACGTCCCTGATCCGGGCCATCAGGGCAGGGTCTGCGGCGATGATGTCGGCGTGCCAGTCCGACACGGTTTCGGTCAGGAACTGTGTCAAGGCGGCGTCAAAGGCCGCGTGATGCGCAGGGGCGATGACCGTGCGCGCCCAGTCGGTCAGCGCCAGCACGAAATGCACAAAAGCCACGCGCAGTGGCGGCGGCAGATCCGCTGCGACGACCGGGGCCAGCGCGTCGAACAGGGCCAGACGCTCGGTGCCGCTACGGTTGCTTTGCCGGGCGGCGTCGGGGTCGATCATGTGCCAGACACACGCGCGGTCGGACGTCAGCACACGGGTCGCGTGCAGGAACGACAGCCAGTGCATGGCGATATCCTCATGCACGGTCACATCGGCGCAGCGGAT
>JBBREW010000501.1:0-2051 GCA_038225335.1 Rhodobacterales bacterium | reverse complement strand
CTGGTTCAGCGCGGCACCTTCGGGGCTGAAAAAACCCTGAACGGTGATAATGTCGCCGTTCACAAGCATGACCTGAAGCGCCTGACCCTGACGGGCATAGGACAGGACCTGGCTTCGGTCCAGATTCAACGAGACGTCCTGCCCGCTGCTGACAATAATATTTGCGTCCGCGCCTGTGCCCGAGACGCCACCACGCTGCAAACCGCCCGCATCATTGCGGACGACGAATTCAACCGTCGACATAATACTGCTCCGCCTCATTGCACGCCCATCAAGGGACGTGTCAGTTTTAATTGCGCTCAGCTTATGCCGGAGATTTGCGTTAAGCCAGATGAATTATGGCGGAACCCTGTCGATGGCGGACGCGATGGTGACACATTTGCAATAGACCGGATCAGTGGTGGCCGTCCACGTTGCCATAGATGTAGAGGTTCAGGGCAGCCCCCAACAGGATCAGATAGGCTGTGATGTAAAGCCACAGCAGCATGCCGATCACCGCCCCGATGGAACCATAGACCTCGTTGTAGCGGGTGAAATTTCCAAGGTAGTATGACAGCCCCGCAGAGGCCCCGATCCACAGGATCACCGCCGTCGCGGCCCCCACGGTGATCCAGCGCAGACGCGCACCCCTTTGGTTCGGACCAAAGCGGTAAAGCAATGACAAGGCTGCATAAAGGACGAACAGGGCCACCAGCCAGCGGATGCCTTCCAGCAGCCATGCTGTATTCGCCTCGATCTGGGCGAAGGCGATGATCAGGGGTGAAATGACGACCGCGAACAGTGCGAGGATCGCCAGTGCCACCAGCGTCACGGTCAGGGTCAGCGCGACCAGCACCTGTTTGAACCCGTTGCGGGCGGGCCGGTTTGCGATGGCGTTCAGCCCGTCCATCAACCCCGCAACCCCCGCCCGCGAGGCCCAGAGCGCCAGCAACAGGGACACCCCCGATGCCCAGCCCAATGTGCCGGTCTGGGCCGCCAGCAGACGCCCCATCTGACCGACAAACAGCAGATAGGTTTCCTCTGGGATGATTTCGCGCATCAGTTCCAGCTGCATCACGACCACATTGGGATCGGCCACCAGACCGAACAGCGCGATGATCGCCGCCGTCGCAGGGAACAGGGCGAACATGCCAAAGAAGGCCACACCGGCCGCAATCAGGGAAATGTTGCGTTCCATGGCGATGGTCCAGACCCCCATCACCGCCCCCCACAGCACGGCCACGATACCGTCCTTGGTCTGCGAGGGCGGCGTCAGAGCGGCGTGGGACACAGCTGCCTGGGACACGGCGGCCTGCGCGTTATCCGGTCGCGCGGCATCCGCCGGGGCTGCATCCGGCTGGAACCGCCTGGGCTGGGGCGTATCGGTCATGGGACAACGTTAGGCCAACACGCCGCCACTGCCCAGCACGCGGACCGCCGCACCCTGCACCTTTGGCGCAAATTGGCGGGTGCGATGCACAAAAGCCTCGCCTCTGGGCTGCGGGCTGGCTAGATTTGGTTCCAATACCCGGATCACACGGGCAAAGAAGGGGCAAGGCGTGCTGAATATTACCGCACAGGTCAACCTGCTGGCAGAGCGGGTCCACGAGATGCACGACACGCAGGACCGCATCCTTGTCGGCATTGCCGGGGCACCGGGCAGTGGCAAATCCACCTTGGCCACGGAACTGGCGCGCCGCCTGAACCTGCAACGCTGCCCGGCGATGATTGTGCCGATGGACGGCTTCCATCTGGACAACGCCGTGCTGGAGGCGCGCGGATTGCGCGGACGCAAGGGCGCGCCCGAAACCTTTGACGGCGATGGTTTTCTGCACCTGATCCGGCGGCTGGGAGAGGCAATCGAAGTGGTGGCCCCCGTGTTCGACCGCGCCCGTGATCTGTCGGTGGCAGGCGCGGTCGTGGTCCCCGCCGACTGCCCTGTCGTCATCGTCGAGGGCAATTATCTGATGTTCGACGAAATGCCATGGGCGAACCTTGCACCGCTGTGGGATCTGTCGGTCCGGGTCGAGGTCGGCCTGCCGGAACTGCGCGCGCGGCTGATCCAGCGGTGG
>JBBREW010000500.1:0-2051 GCA_038225335.1 Rhodobacterales bacterium | reverse complement strand
AACAGACGCGCCATCTGCCGCGCATTGGCCAGCTTGCTGCGGCCATTGATCTTTTCACTGTCCCGTGCCGCCAGCACCCGACCCCGCGCGATCAGCAGGTCCGGCGTAGCATAGCCATGATAAGGCTCGATCGTCAGCCGTTCCAGATCGCCGCGGAATAAAACGCGCTCCGCCGCGACCTCGATGATCGCGGCGGCACGCAACAGACTGCGGCGCAGACCCATCAGCCCCCCAGCGTCACACGCAGAACCTGACCCGGATCGGAATCAATCAGGATCAGCAGGTCGCCATCATCCAGCACCTCGACATCGCGCACCCGGCCCACATCGCGCAGCAGATGTTCTTCGCCGATCACGCGGCCATCCTCCATCTTCAGGCGGGTCAGACCACCGGGGTTCAGCCCCGCAATCAGCAGATCGCTCTGCCAATCCGCATGAGCACCGTCATAGAATGCCATCCCGGCAGGTGCGATGACCGGGTCCCAATAATAAACAGGCTGTTCCATCCCGTCCTGCACCGCCTCGCCCGACCCGACGGGGTTGCCATTGTAATTGACGCCATAGGTGATGACCGGCCACCCATAATTCAGGCCCGGTTCCGGGCGGTTCAGCTCATCCCCGCCAGCAGCCCCGTGTTCGCTGACCCACAGATCACCGTCCGGACCCAGCGTCGCCCCTTGCAGGTTGCGGTGGCCATAGGACCAGATCGTATCAACCGCGTCCTGCCCGACAAAGGGGTTATCCTCTGGCACCGACCCATCCGCCATGACCCGGATCACCTTGCCATAGGTCGTGGACAGATCCTGTGCCAGCACGCGGTTTTCCGGCGTCGAATGTTCGCCGGTCGTGACATAGACCATGCCGTCGTCGGTCGGCACAACGCGACTGCCATAGTGCATCGCGGCATCCGACGGCGGGTTCTGCACAAAGATATCCTGCACGTCGGTCAGGGCGTCACCGTCCAGCACGGCCCGCGCGGCCGCCGTGACACTGCCGCCATCGACGGGCTTTGCATAGGTCAGATAGATCACACCGCTTTCGGCGAAATCGGGGGCAATCGCCACGTCCAGCAATCCACCCTGACTTTCGGCGTTGACCTCCGGCACACCCGAGAGCGGCTCCGACAAAGCACCGTCAGCATCCATGCGCCGCAGATTGCCCGGCCGTTCCGTGACCAGAAATGTGCCGTCCGGCAGGGTCGCGATCCCCCAGGGGTGCGACAGGCCATCAGCAAATGTCGCAACCGACACCGCGGTGTCGTCAAGGGCGGGCGCGCGGGTCTGGTTTTCGAACGCGGGCGCGAAACTGGCGTTGCGATCACCCTGATCGACCTGCGCAATCGCAAGTCCGGGCATCAGGGCAAGAATGGCTGCATACTTCATGGGTTTTCCTTCGTCAGGCGTTTCAAGGCCCAGCGCGCGGCATCGGCCACCGCCGGGTCGGCGTCTGTTGCGAGCAAGGCCAACCCTCCCATTACCGCAGGGTTCCCCCCGTTCTCTCCAAAGTTCCCCAGCGCGTAGCACACGTTGCGCACAAACCGGTCCCGTCCGATCCGCTTGATCGGCGACCCCGCAAACCGCGCCCGGAACCCCGCATCATCCAGCCCCATCAGATCGACCAGCGCCGGCGCGCGCAGATCATCCCGCGCCGCCAGCCGCGCATCCCGGCCCTGCACCGCAAACTTGTTCCACGGACACACAGCAAGGCAATCGTCACAGCCATAAATCCGGTTGCCCAGCGCCGGACGCAGCGCCTCATCCACAGGCCCGCGATGTTCGATCGTCAGATAGGAAATGCAGCGCCGGGCATCCAGTTGATAGGGCGCCGGAAAGGCCTGTGTCGGGCAGATGTCCAGACAGGCGGTGCAACTGCCGCAATGTGCAGCCTCCGGCGCGTCCGGTGTCAGATCGACGGTGGTGAAAATCGCCCCCAGAAACACCCAGTTGCCCAGATCGCGGCTCAGCAGGTTGGTGTGCTTGCCCTGCCAGCCCAGCCCGGCCGCCTGCGCCAGCGGCTTTTCCATGACCGGCGCCGTATCGACAAACACCTTGA
>JBBREW010000499.1:0-2056 GCA_038225335.1 Rhodobacterales bacterium | reverse complement strand
CCGCAACGCCCTTGACCAGCACCGCGACGTGCTGGCGGTGCCCGGCCATCCGTTCGATGCCCGCGCGGCAGGGTGCAACATGCTGATCCGCGACGGGGCCATTCTGGTGCGGTCGGCGGCGGACGTGATCGAGGCCCTTGGCCCGGCGGCGCCGCATGGCCAGTTGGCGCTGCCCATGACCGCACCCTCCGGCCGCCAGACCCTGCCCCCGCCCGCACCCGCGCCGCAGCGCCCGTCCCTGCGCGACACGGCGGCGTTGCACGGCCGCATCCTTGACCGGCTTGGCCCTTCACCCATCGCCGAAGACCAGCTGATCCGCGACCTTGCCCGCCCCGCACCAGAGGTGACACCCGCCCTTCTGGACCTTGAACTGGACGGCAAGATCGTGCGCCTTGCGGGTGGCATGGTGTCCAGACTGAACTGACACCGACCGATCACACATTTATTATCATTGCATAACAAAAGCTTGTTAGGTATCTGCGGAATTGCCACTGGCGCTGCCGGGCCGCATTGACAACTTATGGCCTGTCGCCACATGTTGCGCAGCCAGACGCATCCCATTTGCCAAGCTAGGATTCCCATGCCCGTTGTCGTTGTCGAATCCCCGGCCAAGGCCAAGACGATCAACAAATATCTGGGCGACAATTATACCGTTCTGGCGTCCTATGGTCACGTCCGCGACCTGCCGCCAAAGAACGGATCGGTCCTGCCCGACGATGATTTCACGATGATCTGGGAAGTCGCCGCCGACAGCAAAAAGCACATCAAGGCGATCGTCGACGCCCTGAAACTGGACCCGCACCTGATCCTTGCCACCGACCCCGACCGCGAGGGAGAGGCGATTTCGTGGCACCTGACCGAGACTTTGCGCGACCGCAAGGCGATCAAGGCCGACACCCCTGTCAGCCGCGTCGTATTCAACGCCATCACCAAGACCGCGGTGACAGAGGCGATGAAAAATCCCCGGCAGGTCGATGTGCCGCTGGTGGACGCCTATCTGGCGCGCCGCGCGCTGGATTATCTGGTCGGCTTCAACCTGTCGCCGGTGCTGTGGCGCAAACTGCCGGGTGCGAAATCCGCAGGACGGGTGCAATCGGTCACCCTGCGCCTGATCGTCGAACGCGAAATGGAAATCGAAGCGTTCCGCAATCAGGAATACTGGACCGTCCACGCGATCCTGCAGAACCCCCGCGGCGCGACCTATGACGCCCGCCTGACCACCCTTGGCGGCAAGCGTCTGGACAAATTCGATCTGGCCAATGCCACACAGGCCGAACTGGCCGTGCAGGCAGTCACCAGCCGCGATCTGACCGTCCAAAGCGTCGAGGCAAAGCCCGCATCGCGCAACCCCAGCCCGCCCTTCATGACATCAACCCTGCAGCAAGAGGCCAGCCGCAAGTTCAGCATGGGCGCCAAGCAATGCATGAGCGTCGCCCAGCGCCTGTATGAAGCAGGCCTGATCACCTATATGCGGACCGACGGCATCGACATGGCCCCAGAGGCGGTCAGCGGTGCCCGCGACGCGATCAAGGCGAAATTCGGCGACACCTATGTCCCCAAGGACCCCCGCCTGTACAAGAACAAGGCCAAGAACGCGCAGGAAGCCCACGAATGTATCCGCCCCACCGACATGATGGTCGATGCCGGGCAAGCGGACATCAAGGACGCGGATCAGCGCAAGCTTTATGACCTGATCTGGAAACGTACGCTGGCCAGCCAGATGGAAGCGGCCCGGATGGAACGCACCGTGGTCGAGATCGGATCAAAGGACGGTCAGGTCGGTTTGCGCGCCAATGGTCAGGTCATGCTGTTCGACGGTTTCCTGCGGGTCTATGAAGAAGGCCGCGACGACGTCGAAGGCGACGACGACAAGCGCCTGCCCCAGATCGAACAGGGCGAAGCCGCGCAAAAGCAATCCGTCGACAGCGAACAGCACTTCACCCAGCCGCCGCCCCGCTACACAGAGGCGACGCTTGTGAAGCGCATGGAAGAACTGGGCATCGGCCGCCCGTCCACCTATGCCAGCATCGTCACCACCATTCAGGATCGCGGCTAT
>JBBREW010000498.1:0-2059 GCA_038225335.1 Rhodobacterales bacterium | reverse complement strand
CAAAAGCAGCCCGCTTGGTTATGTCATCGTGACCTTTGGCTGGTCGGTCACGCAGGGCGGCATGGTCGGCTGGCTGGAGGAATGTTTCATCCGCCCGTCGGTGCGCGGTCGCGGCATCGGAACAGAGGTGCTGCACGCGGTCGCGGTCAATCTGGGCCGGGCGGGGATGCGGGCGATGCATGTGATCCTGCCACCCGACAACGCGGTATCCGCGGGGCGGTTCTGCGCCCGCGCCGGTTTCCGCCCGGTGGCCGATACCCAGATGATGACGGACCCGCTATGATTGTTTTTGACAACAGCTTTGCCCGGCTGCCCGGCCGGATGTTCACCCCGCAGGACCCCACCCCGGTCTCTGCGCCACGGATGCTGGTCAGCAATGCGGCCCTTGGTGCCACCCTTGGCCTGCCCGATGGCTGGCTTGGGACCGACGACGCCCTGCAGGTGCTGGCAGGCAATGCTATCCCTTCGGGGGCCGCACCCCTTGCACAGCTTTATGCCGGGCATCAGTTCGGCCACTGGAATCCGCAGTTGGGCGATGGCCGCGCGGTGCTGCTGGGCGAAGTGATCGGTGCCGACGGCATCCGCCGCGACATCCAGTTGAAAGGGTCCGGGCCCACACCGTATAGCCGGTCTGGCGACGGGCGCGCCTGGCTGGGACCGGTGTTGCGGGAATATCTGGTGTCAGAAGCGATGGCAGCCCTTGGGGTGCCGACCACACGCGCGCTGGCGGCCGTGGCAACGGGGGATGTCGTCCTGCGAGAAGCCCCCCTGCCCGGTGCCGTCCTGACCCGGGTCGCGCGCAGCCACATCCGCATCGGCACCTTTCAGGTCCATGCGGCACGGCAGGATCTGGCGGCGCTGCAGGCATTGGCTGACCACAGCTTGGCGCGCCACTATCCGGACGCAGTCGGCATCCCCGGCCTGCTGGACGCGGTTGTGGCGGCACAGGCCAGCCTGATCGCCCGCTGGATGGGTCTGGGGTTCATCCATGGTGTGATGAACACCGACAACATGGCGATCAGCGGAGAGACGATCGATTATGGCCCCTGTGCCTTCATGGATACCTATGATCCGCAGCAGGTGTTCAGTTCCATCGACCGCGACGGGCGCTATGCCTATGCCAACCAGCCCGGCATCGCGGTGTGGAATCTGGCGCAATTCGCCACGGCGCTGATTCCGCTGATGCCCGATCATGCGGCGGCCATTGACGATTTCACGGTGCGGATCAACCGCTTTGCCGATCTTTATCAATCCGCATGGATCGCGGTCTTCGGCGCGAAACTGGGGTTGGACGATGCGGGTGCGGGCGATGCGGACCTGATCCAGACCCTGCTGACGCTGATGGCGGACACAGGTGCCGATTTCACCGCCACCTTTGCCGCCCTTGGCACGCCGGACCCGGATACCGCCGTGCAAGACGCTGCGGGTTTTGCGGACTGGCACGCGCAGTGGACCCGGCGCCGCAGCCCGGATTACTTGGATATCATGGCGCGCACCAATCCGCAGGTCATTCCCCGCAACCACCTGATCGAAGAGGTCATCGCCCGCGCGGTTGCAGGCGACATGGACCCGTTTCAGACCATGCTGGCGGTCGTGACCGACCCCTTTGCCGCCCCTGACGACCGGCGCAGACCGTTCATGCAACCGCCCGCCGCACAGCAGGTCGTGACGGCCACATTCTGCGGGACATAAGGTCTTCTTCTCGTCTGAAATATCCCCGCCGGAGGCTCCGGCCACAGGCCGGACATGACAACAGGCCCCGGGGGGCCTGTGGTCGGTTGCTTGCGCGGATTGATCGTTACTCTGTCACGGCCACGGTCGTCATGACGTCGGGGGTGCCTGTGACAGCGCCGTTTGCGCCTTCGCCGCGCTTGATCTGATCGACCACGTCCATGCCTTCGGTCACCTGACCGACAATGGTATATTGTCCGTCAAGGAACGGACCGGGCGCGAACATGATGAAGAACTGGCTGTTGGCGGAATCCGGGCTTTGGCTGCGGGCCATGCCCACGACACCACGGTCAAAGCTCAGGTCCGTGGAAAATTCCGCCGGGATATC
>JBBREW010000497.1:0-2061 GCA_038225335.1 Rhodobacterales bacterium | reverse complement strand
CGTGGGGGCCCTGATCGCCGTTCCGCTGAACCGGCAGGATGGCCGCACCTATGGCATGATCTGCTGTCTGTCGCCGCATCCGATGCCGCAACTGGCACAGCGCGATCACGACGTCATGGTGACCTTCGCCGGACTGGTCGGTGATCTGATCGGGACGGGTCTGGCGGCACAGGTCGACGGCACCGGGGCGCGCGGCCGCATCGAAGATGTGATTGCCGACAGGGATTTTCAGCTTTTGCTGCAGCCTATCGTCAATCTGACCGACAATTCCGTCATGGGGGCAGAGGCGCTGTGTCGTTTCCGGCCCACCCCCTATCGCAGCCCGGACAAATGGTTCGCCGAAGCCCGCATCGTGGGTCTGCACCGGCAATTGGAACGCATGGTTGTGATCAAGACGCTGGACCTGATGCCCGATCTGCCGCGTGCCTTGAAACTGTCGATCAATGTCTCTCTCGACACCATGATCTTTGGTGACCTGCCGGCTCTGATCGACGGGCCCTATTGCGACCGGATCATATTCGAACTGACAGAACACGAAAACTGCCCCAACCTTGGACCGCTGCAACAGCAGATCAAACTGTTGCGGTCCCTGGGGGTGCAGATTGCCGTCGATGACCTGAACGCCGGCTATGCCAGCCTGAATATGGTGCTTCAGATCAAACCGGACATCATCAAACTGGATCGGGCCCTTGTGCGGGGGATCAATACGGACCCGGCCAGCCGGGCCCTGGCTGCGGGAATCATGCATTTCAGCCTAGCCATCGGGGCAAAGGTCATTGCCGAAGGGATAGAGCGACCGGAAGAAGCGGACACCCTGCGTGCGCTTGGCGTGGAACTGGGACAGGGATTCCTGCTGGGCCGACCGGGCGGCATGTTGGCACTGCAAGCCCGCACCTTCAGCCCCTGACAGCAGTGCCTGACACAGGCTTCCGACACAGGCCCCTGACACAGGCCGCGCATGGGGCCGCTATCAGCTGCCGGTTACTCGCTTTGAACTGATGGCGTCCGTGGTGTCATATGCGAACACGGACACCGCCCGGATAAGGTCAAGGGAGAACGCCAACGCACCGTAAAGCGGCTTCTGTTTTCAATCCCACGCGCCGCCAAGGCGCTCCATGATGGGGCCCTCACCATGCCGACGCCTTTTCCCGATCACGGTTCCTGCCGGATCGCGGCAGTGCCGGGCAATCCTATCCCAGACGTGCCATCCGGGCGGCGCGCAGACGGGCGAAATCGTCACCTGCGTGATAGGACGACCGCGTCAGCGGTGACGCCGATACCATCAGGAACCCCTTGCCGAAAGCAGCCTTTTCATAGGATGCGAATTCGTCAGGCGTCACAAACCGGTCAACCCGGTGATGTTTGGGTGTGGGTTGCAGATACTGGCCGATTGTCAGAAAATCGATATCGGCGGCACGCATGTCGTCCATCACCTGCAACACACCTTGGCGGTCTTCACCCAGCCCGACCATGATCCCCGATTTGGTGAACATGCTGGGGTCCAGTTCCTTGACCCGCTGAAGCAGACGCAGCGAATGGAAATAGCGCGCGCCGGGCCGTACTTCGGGGTAAAGGCCCGGCACGGTTTCCAGATTGTGATTGAAGACGTCGGGACGGGCGGCGACGACAACCTCCAGCACGGACGGATCGCAGCGGATGAAATCCGGGGTCAGAATTTCGATGGTGGTCTGCGGGACCTGACGGCGGATCGCGCGGATCGTCTGTGCGAAATGTTCCGCACCACCGTCCGCCACATCGTCGCGGTCCACGCTCGTGATCACGACATGCTTCAGACCCAGTTTTTTGACCGCATCCGCAACGCGGCCCGGCTCGAACACGTCCAGCGCCTCGGGCGGCTTGCCTGTCGCGATATTGCAGAATGTGCAGGCCCGGGTGCAGACCTCGCCCATGATCATCATCGTGGCGTGGCCCTGACTCCAGCATTCGCCGACGTTCGGACAGCCCGCCTCTTCGCACACGGTGGTCAGCTTGTGGGCGCGCATGATGTCGCGGGTCTGTTTGTAACCTTCGGACGTGGGCGCCTTGACCCTGATCCAGTCC
>JBBREW010000496.1:0-2063 GCA_038225335.1 Rhodobacterales bacterium | reverse complement strand
CCTTGTGACAGAGGCGACGCGCCTGCTGGAACAATTCCGCGCCATGGCAGGTCCTGAAAATCAGGCGCATGTTGCGGGCATCCTGCAAAATCTGGACCGGTCGTCGGCCCGTCTGGATCAGGCGCTGACCGACTTTTCAGCAATCACCGGCACGGTCAGTGCGGCGACGGCGCAGATTTCCGTGTTTACCGACCGGCTTGACGGGTTGGCCGCAGCCATCACCACCACGGCCACGAATGCCGACGCCACACTGGCGGCAGCGACCCGGATGATCACGGACATAGAGGCGGTGACCCGCAACGATGTGCCGGCTGTGGTGAACGATATCCGCACCGCAACCGCCCTTGCAGCCGAAGCCGTGGCACAGGTCGCCAGTGACATCACCACGGCCACCGGTCGCCTTGATTCGATGGCGGAAGATGCGCAGGCGACAATGGCCGCAACCCGCGATCTGGTGGTGCGGGTGCAGCGCAGTCTTGACAGCCTTGATGCGACACTGACCGGGGCGGATGACGCATTTTCATCTGCCACGACCGCGTTTGATGCGGCATCGGGCGTGTTGCAGACCGACCTTGATCCCGTCATCGCGGATATCCGCACCGCGGCTGACCGCATCGGCACTGCGGCGGAACAGGTTGCGACCGACGCCCCTGCCATCACCGCCGATCTGCGGGCGATGATCGGGCGTGCGGACGCGACCGTTGCACAGATCCAGACCGCCATTGCGGCCAGCGCACCCGCACTTGGCAATTTTACCGGCACCGGCCTGCCGGAACTGGCGCGCCTTGCGGTGGATGCGCGGGCGCTGGTGGCCACGATGGACACGCTGGTGCGCCGGATCGCCCGCGACCCTGCCCGCTTTATCCTTGATGACCGCGTCCCCGAATACAGGAATTGACCATGACCCACCGCGTCTTGACCCCAACGACACTGACCCGGCGTATGGCCCTTGCGGGCGGTGCCGCCCTGCTTGGCGGTTGCAGCGCATTGTCAGCACTGGATGCGGCGTCGCAGCCGCTGGACACCTACGATCTGCAACCCGTGGCGGGCGCTTTGACGGGTCCACGCCGGGCCGGCACGATCCTTGTCACCCTGCCAGAGGCTGCAGCGCCCTTGTCCACCGACCGGGTGATGATCCGGCCCCAGCCGTCGTCCGTCACCTATCTGCCCGACGCAAGGTGGAGCGATACCCTGCCCATCGTTGTCCAATCCCTGCTGATCCGCAGCATCGCGGGCACCGGGCGCGTGGGTTATGCGGGCCGCACCGATGGTGGACCGGTCGCTGATACCGTGCTGCTGGTGCGGATCGACCGGTTCGAGGTCGCCGTGACCGCAGCTGATACCTTTGTGGCGCAGGTGGACATGACGCTGACCGCCATTGATGACCGCAGCCAGACCGTGATTGCCGCGCGCAGTTTTGCACAGGCGGCACAGGCCACCGATGTCAGCCCTGTCGCGGTCGTGGCCGCGTTTCAGCGGATCATCGATGTCCTGACGCCTGCCATGGCCGACTGGGCTGTGACCACTGTGGCCGGTCCGTGACCGCAACGCACGGGACGGGATCGGATCAGACGAGTCTTGATCGAGACGATTTTGACGCCACCACGCCCCGGCACCCACGCCATAACGGCTTGAACCTTGTATTTTCCTGTGCAGGCGTCAGGTAATGTCTGTCTTGGCTCAAAACATGGAACCTGCGTGGACACCCCGATCAACGATGACACCAGCGGGGCAGATGATCCCGACCGGATGATGCAGAACGCCGCCAAGGCGGCACATTTCCTGAAAGCCATGAGCCATGAAGGCCGTCTGATGATCCTGTGTCATCTGGCCACGGGCGAAAAATCGGTGATGGCGTTGGAAACCCTGTTGTCCGTGCGGCAGGCCGCCGTGTCGCAGCAATTGGCGCGATTGCGTGCCGCGGGGTTCGTCACCCCGCGCCGGGATGGCAAGACGATCTATTACAGCCTTGCGGATGATCGGACGCGGCAGGTTGTCAATCTGATGTATGACCTGTTCTGCAAGGATCGCTGACCGGGTCGGCAGGCGAAAGGGCGGTTGCG
>JBBREW010000495.1:0-2063 GCA_038225335.1 Rhodobacterales bacterium | reverse complement strand
GAGGCTGCGGCAAACTGGCCTTGATCGGGCACTGAGCTAGACGGTTGCGTCATGGCCATACAACCAGTCCAGCCGCCGGATGAACGCCTGCGGGGCCACCTGCCCCAAGGCGCGCAATCCCAGATGCGCCACGATGCGGCGCGGACCACCCAGATGATAATTGACCGCATTGCCATTTGCAGTGGCAATCGCCCGCGTCACCCTTGGCACGCGCAGCGCCTGATACTTTGGCAATCCCGCGCTGATGCCATGCAGGCCCAGCAGCCGCGCCAGCACGACAGCATCCTCGAGCGCGAGATTTGCGCCCTGCGCCAGAAACGGCAGCGTCGGATGCGCCGCATCGCCGACCAGCGCGACCCGGTCCGTAACCCAGCGCGCCGCAACCGGATGCTGGAACAGCCCCCACAGATGCGGCTGTTCGACCTGCATCAATACCCTTTGCAGATCGCCGCAGGCATCGGCAAAGGCGTGTCGCAGATGGGCCGGATCGTCGGGGTGATGCCAGCCTTCGTCGGCCCATGCGGCGCGTTCCTGCACCGCCACGATATTCAGCCGCCCGTCGCCCAGCGGATAGGTGACGACGTGTCGCCCCGGCAACATCCAGATGCGGGCCTCTGGCGGGGCATTCATCGGGATTGTTGCACGCCATGCCACCTGACCGGTGAATATGGGGGTAGCGGCCCCGTTCAGCGCCACGCGGGTCATCGATCGGATACCGTCCGCCCCCACCACAAGGTCAGCGGGCGGCAGATCATCCATGCGTTGATCCAGCAGGATGGTCACACCCGCAGCCCGGCAGGCGTCGGCCAGCATCCCGATCAGCGCGGGGCGCGGCACAAACCGATAAGGCGGCGTCTGTCCGGTCAGATCGAAACGGGCGATGGTGCGTCCCCGCAAACCGTCAGTCGGCACGACGGCCTGTGCCTGAACGCCGATCCGGGACAGATCCGCCGTCAGCCCCAGATGGTGCAGCACACGCGCGCCGTTGGGGGTGATCTGAACGCCGGCACCCACCTCTGTGATCGCGGGGGCCTGTTCGTGAACCGTGACGCGCGCGCCCTTGCGTGAAAGGGCGAGTGCCGCAGTCAGACCGCCGACACCACCACCGATGACGGCTATCTGCGATCTGGCAATCATGTCAGTCGTCGCGGTGGACCTTTTCACGCCGCTCGTGGCGTTCCTGTGCTTCCAGCGTCATGGTGGCGATCGGACGCGCATCCAGACGTTTCAGGCTGATGGGTTCGCCGGTGATCGTGCAATAACCGAATTCGCCTTCGTCGATCCGGCGCAGGGCCGCGTCGATCTTTGACACCAGTTTGCGTTGACGGTCACGGGTGCGCAGTTCGATGGACCGGTCGGTCTCTTCGCTGGCGCGGTCTGCGATGTCGGGGATGTTGCGGGTCTGGTCTTTCATGCCGGCGACGGTATCGCGGCTGTCTTCCAGCAGATCGGATTTCCATGTCAGCAGCTTGCGGCGGAAGTATTCGATCTGCCGGTCATTCATGAACGGCTCGTCCTCTGCAGGGCGGTAGTCGTCCGGCAGGAAGGTTTCTGCTTTCATATCGCTGTCCCCAAATGCACCAGATATCATGTGAGCGTGTGTCCCCGGACCTCTGGCAAATGTGTCGGTATTGGCGCTCGTTTACCCCCAACACCGGGACGTGTCACCCCCATAAACAGAGGCAATTTCGCCAATGACGATCACAATTTGCAGTCTGTTGCCAACGTTTTGCCCTTGCCTGCCGATGGCGCGTCCCACACCCTGCGCCAAATCACAGGAGTTTGCCGATGGCCCCGCTTTTTCAAGGCACCGATGCCTATGTCGCGACCGACGATCTGACGATGGCGGTCAATGCGGCCATCACGCTGGAACGCCCGCTTTTGGTCAAAGGCGAACCCGGCACCGGCAAGACGGAACTGGCGCGTCAGGTCAGTGCAGCCCTCGGGATGCCGATGATCGAATGGCATATCAAATCGACGACCCGCGCGCAGCAGGGGCTTTATGAATATGATGCGGTCAGCCGGTTGCGCGACAGCCAGCTGGGTGATGCGCGGGTGCAGGA
>JBBREW010000494.1:0-2082 GCA_038225335.1 Rhodobacterales bacterium | reverse complement strand
GGGGGTCAGGGCGGCATTTCGGGCAAAAAGGCCTTGATAGGCTCTGATATAGCCGGGGTCGGTCAGCAGGAAATACGGGATGCGGTCGTGGGCAAAGATCGCAGAGGTGTGGTGGTTCACCTGATGCATACGGCCTGTCGGGAGCGTGATCACATCCGCCAGAGGGTCGGGGGACATCAGGCTGTCCCAGAACGGCTCTACTGACAGCACAATCGCGGTGCCGCGCGGTGTGATCACATCGCGGGGATGGCCGTAGACCTCCAGATCGGCGGGGCCGTCAGTCAGTGTCAGATGGTCGGCCCAGAGGGGGGCGAGATGCGGATAGGCCAGCGGCGTGCGGTTCGCATGATGGCCGCGCAGGGCGACGGTCAGGCGGGCGGTACCAATGCGGGGCGAGGCGGCGGGTTTCAGGGTCTGTTGCAGGGGCATTTTGCCAGATGTCAGGATCATTCGGGTGCCTGGGGCAGGGTTCGTCAACCAGTGGGGCAGGTTGTTCCGCAGCCAGTCAGCAGCGGTGGGATCGGTTGTCAGCAGGTCATCGACCGCTGCGATCAGGCCGGGGCCGGGGGTGGGGCGGGTGACAGCCCAGGGGTCTGCGGGTGTGACGCCATGCGTCTGCCGCAGCGCCCAGAGGAAAGCGATGTCGCTGCGCGCGATGCCTTCGGCGCGGCGCAGGGCGGTGACGGGAAAGAGCGTGTGGGCCAGATCGGGCGTCGGGCCCTGCAACAGGGTCTGATCCGTGCCGCGGGGCAGGGGGCCTGTCAGGCGCGTCAGCCCTTCCAGCACCAGCGCGTGGAATGTGATCACAACGTCAAGGGCAAGGTTCGTGCTGATGCCACCGTCGCCAAGGGCGCGCGTGCCGGTCACGATGGGCGTCACGGTGACGCCGGCGGGCCAGATCAGGCGGCGCAGACGGGTGAGGGCCTGCGGATCGCCGCTGTCGTCGACAAGGATCACCTGATCGCCGGGGCGCACGCGGGCGGCAATGTCACCGGTCAGCGCAGGATCTGCCCCACGCAGCAGGCAGATGACGGCGATCACGGGCGATTCCTGATCCGGGCCATCAGGGCGGGGTCGGCGGCGATGATATCGGCGTGCCAGTCTGACACGGTTTCGGTCAGGAACTGCGTCAGGGCGGCATTGAAGGCCGCGTGATGCGCCGGCGCGATCACCGTGCGGGCCCAGTCGGTCAGCGCCAGCACGAAGCGCACGAAGGCCACGCGCATCGCGGGGGGCAGGTCCGCGTCGACGACCGGGGCCAGCGCATCGAACAACGCCAGCCGTTCCGCCCCGCTGCGGTTGCTTTGCCGGGCGGCGTCGGGGTCGATCATGTGCCAGACACAGGCCCGGTCAGAGGTCAGCACGCGGGTCGCGTGCAGGAACGACAGCCAGTGCATCGGGATATCCTCGTGCACGGTGACATCGGCGCAGCGGATATCGTGATCCGTCAGAAAGGCGGTGCGATAGACCTTGTTCCAGGGATAATTAGTGGTCTGCGCAAGGTCGGGCCAGGCGGCGGCGGGCGCGTCGCGCAACGCACCGATGGACAGGCCCGCGCGCTGCCAATGCGCCTCGTCCCCTTCGGGCTGGCCCCAGTAGCCGAAGTTGGCGACGCGGCTGTCCACATGCTTGAACAGGCAGAAATCGAAGGGGGCGGCCCCTGCCAGATCGGCCAGCAACGGCACGAGGTCGGCGGTGGGCAGGTCGTCGCTGTCGATGAACAGGACGTAAGGGGCCGTCACCAATGCCAGCCCGGCGCTGCGGGCGGGACCGGGGCCAAGGGCGGTGTCGTGCCGAAACAGGGTCACATCGTGGGCTGTCACGGGGCTGTCAGACCCGTCGTCCACGACGATGATCTGGGCGAAGCCGATGTCGCGGGCGACGTCCAGAAGGCGGGCCAGACGCATCGCATCGTTATGGACCGGGATCACAAGGGCCGTGGGCAGGAGGGGGGCCGGCGCGGGCGGCACCGCGCGGGCATGGGCGCGGTGGATCGCGCGGACCTGGGCACGTTGCTGCTGCGTGCGGATGAGGCGCTTGATCCCGCGCGGCACAAGGCGGCGCAACCGGCTCATGCGGGCA
>JBBREW010000493.1:0-2083 GCA_038225335.1 Rhodobacterales bacterium | reverse complement strand
GTCTGGCGGCTGTCGAGTGCGGCAAACATCGCCTCTGCCTCTGCCAGCGCATAGCTGCCGGCGATTGGCACCGCGAGCTTGCCCGCCATGATCGCAGCGACAACCGCATCGACCCCCCGCAGCCAAGCCTCGCTCCGATTGTCCAGATGGCCGATATGCAACCGGGTGAAGGTCAGTGATTTCTGCACCAGCCGGTCCCACAGGTTCGGCAGCGGCTTGCCTTCGGCCTCGCCATAACTGACGACATGACCCAGCGGGCGGACGCAGTCAAACGACCGATCAAGGATCGTGGCCCCGGTGGAATCGATCACCTTTGTCACACCAATGTCGTCCGTCATCCTGTTGCAGACGCTGACAAAATCGTCGGTGCTGCGGTTCACCACGCAGTCAGCCCCAAAGGCCAGCGCCTGCGCCTCTTTGCCCGGCGTGCCGACCGTGCCGATCACCACAGCCCCCGCCATCTTTGCAAGCTGGGTCAGTTGCAGCCCCACCCCGCCGCCGATGGCGTGGATCAGCAGGGTGTCGCCCGCTGCGGTCTGGCTGACCGTGTGCAGCAGATGCCACGCCGTCAGGGACTGGATGTAAAAGGCCGCGCCCACGTCAAAACTCATGGCGTCCGGCAGGCGGATCAGCCGTTCCTGTGGCACCGCACAGAACGCGGCGAACCCGCCTGCATTTTCGGAAAATCCGGCAACCCGGTCGCCCGGCGCAAACCCCGTCACACCTGCGCCACAGGTTTCCACAACACCCGACAGTTCCAGTCCCGCAACCAAAGGATAGCCTTTTGGATGCGGATACACCCCTTTGCGCATCATCAGATCCGCAAAGTTAAGGCCCGCGCGATGGACACGGACCAGCACCTGCCCGCTTGCGGCCACGGGCCGCGGCACATCGCGCAACAGCGGGGCAGGTGTCGCGGCACCCGGCGGATCAAAGACGATCGCTTGCATCTGGTTCATGTTTCTTTTGTCTTCCAAACTGCGGTCCTGCCCCTTGTCACAAGCGCCGGGGTATCCGGGCCGTGGGTGCGACAGGACCCGCGCCATCGGGGTTCACCGCAGGTTCAGACGGATTTGGGGCGGTGTCAAAGGGTTGCGCCCTGCCCCGTGACAGGCCAGCCACACAAAGCATGTTCTGACCTGCAAAAAGCCATGCCTGCCCGAACTGCCTAAACCCGATGCACAACGGATTTGTCGTTTGCCCGATGAGAACACCTTTGACGGCGTCGGACCCTTTGGCCGCTGTGGCGGTTTTTGCAATCGCCGCTGCCCGGCATGGACCAAGCCCACCGTGACCGGGGCAGTACGCTTGCCGTGACGCCCGGTTACCGGGCCTCATTCAATCGGCTGCGGTCCGTTCGCAACCGGCGCATCACACCCGCACGTGTTGTGGTCGGTCTGCGTCTGCGCAGCGTCACGAACTACCTTGCCTGCCGCGCCGCTGTCGCCACAGCCGTTCAGCGAGGTAAAGGGCAGCGATCCCCGCTGCGGCCATGGCGACGTGACGGGGCCGGATACCTTTGCCTGCGGTACTATGTTCGCGCGCCACATAGCGCTGGTCCATCAGGCGGGTATCAGCCAAAACCTTGCCGATCCATGATTCCTTCAGTGTCACGATGGGCCGCAGACCGCGGCCCTGCCGCGCGTTCAGCCGTGTGATGGTCGCGACCACCGACCCTTCGCGGCGCAGCGTGGCCGCAAACGTGTCTGGCGAAACGCCCAGATGTTCTGACAACAGTTTTTCCCTGAAACCCGCAATCAGATCGGCATGGCCGTGGATGGCGATGTCACATTCCGTGTCGAACCCCATCGACCTGTCATCAAGATTGCTGGACCCGATGTGCAAAAGCGTGTCGTCCACAATCATGATCTTGGCGTGGACATAGATCGGCTCTTCGGCGCTGTTCACGGGACTGTAGATGCGAAAGCGGTCAAGGTGATCGGCATCCCGCAGACGGTCGATGACGCGACCGCGCAAGACGTGCATCGACTGGTCTTCGAACCAGGACAGGGCCGATTCGGGATTCACGATGACGATTTCAGGCGCGTCGTCGCCCGAAAGCCGGTCGTGCAATGCATCGCAG
>JBBREW010000492.1:0-2093 GCA_038225335.1 Rhodobacterales bacterium | reverse complement strand
GATCGGGACGGTGGTCGCATTCAGACCCGCGATGTTCATGCGGCTGTCCGACACCATATAGATGCCGTGGTCGGCCCGCAGCACCTCGACCTTGTCGGGGGTGGTGCCGATCTGGCTGAACATGCCGCGATGATCCGCGATGAAATCAAAGCGGTCGCCGTTGGTCAGGCGGCGCAGATCATCGGCCAACTGCTGCCGCAGACCCAGCATGGTGTTGCGGGTGTCTTCCAGCTCTGCCTCCCAGTCGGCGCGCAGGTCCGGGTCGGTCAGGATAGTCGTGACGACCCTTGCGCCGTGATCGGGCGGAAAGGAATAGTTCTGCCGGTTCAGGAAATTCAGATTGGCCTGCGTCAGCGCGGTTTCGGCGCTGTCGCGGCTGATGCCCATCAGGATGCCGGTGCGTTCACGGTAGATGCCGAAATTCTTGGAACAGCTTGCGGCGATCATCAGGTTGGGAAAGGCAGCCGCGATGGCGCGGGTCGCCTGCGCATCCTGATCCAGCCCGTCGCCAAAGCCCTGATAGGCTACATCGACCAAAGGCACGGCCCCTGCGTCCTGCAAGGTTGCAATGATGCGCGTCCACTGATCCGCCGTGGGGTTGGCCCCCGTGGGGTTGTGGCAGCAGCCGTGCAGCAGCACGACATCGCCCTGCGCCACGGTGGCCAGATCGGCGATCATCCCGTCGAAATCGACGCCACGGGTCGCCGTGTCGAAATAGCGGTATTCGCGCAGGGGCAGGCCAAGGAATTTGATGATGGAGGCGTGATTGGGCCAGCTTGGGTTGCTGATCCAGACGGTCGCACCGGGGGCCGCCAGTTTGACCATCTCCAGCGCCTGCCGGATGGCACCTGTGCCACCGGGGGTGGCGATGGCGGCGATGCGGTCGCGCGGCAGGGTCTGTGCCAGCAGCAGATCAATCATCGCATCGGCAAAGGCCGGATCGCCCGCCAGACCCACATAGGCCTTGGTCGTCTGTTCCGCGACCAGACGCTGCTCTGCCTCTTTCACGGCGCGCATGACGGGGGTGTTGCCGCTGGCGTCCTTGTAGACACCGACGCCAAGGTCGATCTTGTCGGCGCGGTCATCGGCCTTGTAGGCCTGCATCAAGGACAGGATCTTGTCGGCGGGTTGCGGTTTGAGCGTGTCGAACATCGGTTGGGATTCCTTCAGGCCGCAGGGCCGGTTACAAGGGGAAGGTCGCGGTACATGCCCCATTCGGACCATGATCCGTCATAAAGCGCGTGATCAGTCTTGCCGATCCGTTCCAAGGCCAGATTGATGATCGCAGCCGTCACGCCGGACCCGCAGGTGGTGATCACCGGGCGCGTCAGGTCGGCGCCCGCGTCGGCAAACACCTTTTGCAGGGCAGGTGCGGATTTCAACGTGCCGTTGGCGTTCAGCAGTGTCGCGTAATGCACGTTGCGCGCGCCCGGGATATGGCCGCTGCGCAGGCCCGCGCGGGGTTCGGGTTCCGTCCCTGCAAACCGGCCCGGCCCGCGGGCGTCGATGATCGTGTGATCGCCCAGTTTGGCCGCCCGCGCCACCTGCGTCACGTCGCGGACCATCTGGTTCTGGCGGCTGGTGGTCATGTGGCGGTCGCGCACGACAGGCGGCATGTCGTCGGTCGGATGGCCTGCGGCGATCCACGCGGGCAATCCGCCATCCAGCACGGCCACGTCCCGTTTGCCCATCAGGCGGAACAGCCACCAGACGCGGGCGGCGGAAAACAGGCCCGTGCTGTCATACACCACAACCTGATGGCCGTCCCCCACGCCCATCGCGCGCATCCGGGACATGAACTTTTCGGTCGCCGGCGCCATATGCGGCAATTCGGACCGGGCGTCTGAAATTTCGTCGATGTCAAAGAACCGCGCGCCGGGGATATGGGCCGCCCGGTATTCGGCGGCGGCATCACGCCCGGCGTCGGGCATGTGCCATCTGGCATCCAGCAGCCGCAGATCGGGGTCTGACAGATGGTCCGCCAGCCAGCCTGCGCTGACGAGCGTTTGCGGATCGTCGGTCTTGTCGGCCATGGCGCACCCTTTTGCGGCGGATCGGACCCTGCGTAACCAAATGACGACACAGGCGCAAGT